>JAQVON010000072.1 GCA_028702595.1 Mariniphaga sp.
ATCAGGATAATTATCGAATGCAACCACCCTACATCCAAAGCCTTTCATAATTCGGGCAAATGCAGCCCCTATCCTGCCCGTTCCTATAACCCCAACAGTTTTACCGCGGAGTTCGAAGCCGGTAAGCCTTGCAATTGAAAAATTTCCTTCACGCACACGGTTATAAGCTTTATGAGTTTTCCTGTTAAGAGTAAGGATCAGGGATACGGCATGCTCAGCCACTGTATCAGGTGAATACCCGGCTACCCGTAGTACCTTAATATTACTGTTACATGCACTTTCGATATCAACATTATTAAATCCCGTACATCTGAGAACTATCAATTTTATATTTATTTCTACCAATCCTTCAATTACCTCTTTTGTAAGTGCATCATTAACAAACACACAAACAGCGTCAAAACCTTCCGCAAGTTTTATAGTTCTTGGTTTAAGGGAAGTCTCGAAATAAACCAGTTCATGTTTATTTTCATTGTTGGCCTTATTCAGATATTCAATATCATAAGGTCTTGTACTAAAAACCGCTACTTTCATTATATTACTTAATGTTTAATATACTATGGGTAAATTTTGCATAGTACACATAAATAACAATCAATAAGTGACTATTGTTAAAAAAATTCCACAATTTAATGCGGAGTACCAAGTCTTCTCTTATAACCTGATATTATTGACAATACAATAAAATTTTTTAAAAAGCTAAAAACCAATTTAATAAATTTTTATGATTTCTCAAAAGGGGCGTCTGATTTTATTTTTAGGCCAACCTCAAAGTTATACCTTCAAAGAATTATGATACATTCCAACTTTTTATTATTTTTGCGGGAAAATTGTCCTGTAGTGTAACTGGCAACACGTCTGACTCTGGATCAGAAGAGTCCAGGTTCGAGCCCTGGCAGGACAACCCTGGCGGGGATTTTATCAGCTTTGATGAAATCCCCGTTTTTATGTTTCTTCAAAGCCCTTGCCATTTGCGGGATTGGAGAAAAAAATGAATTTACTCTGGGAGTTCGATAACAGTCCAATTCACGGTTATAGATAATTCCTTCGGGAAACAACAGATTTTGAAATATCCTTTTACCATGCAAATCTGATTTCTCCCACAATACCAAAGGATTAAGGCATACTTTTGCAGCAAAATTTACCACTTTTGTAAGGTTCGATTTATATCCGCCTGTTTTGCCAAGTTCCTGTTCTATTTCAAAACATTCTTTTTCATATTTTGGCCTGAATTTATCGTAAAGGTTGCGATCAATTTCTCCGGTAACAAAACGCTCTTCAATTGCTTCAATTTTTCTTTTTGATTCTGTTAACTTTTGTTTCAGCAATTTTGCTTCTTCAATATGAGTTTTAAAAAATACTCCCATCAGCTCTTCCAATTGAAGTTTAATTATGGCAAACTCCTCTTTCCCTATTTTGAAGGATTGTAATGTCGCTCTGAATATTTCGTGCATCGCTTTGGCGCTGCGATTTATATTACACCCTTTTGTATTGCATTTATAATAATACAGTCCTTTCCTTTTTACGAGATAACCCGTTATTGGGCCTCCACATTTATCGCATTTCGTGAATACTTTCAAGGGCAGATTTTCATTCTCTTTATTTTGAACAAAACCCTGAGTTCTATTTTCCTGCCTGATTTTATGAACCATTAAAAATAATTCTCTTGAGATTAAGGGTTCGTGTTTCCCCTCAATAACTTGTCCCGGAATCATTTTACTGACGATTAACCCGCAATAAAATGGATTGGCAAATATCTCTATCAACCTTTTTTCAAGTATGTTCATTCCCATTTTATTTAACCGACTTGCAATTTCAACAATTGGCATTTGCTGATAAGCTTTCCACTCAAAAGCTTTCTTTAACAGTTTTCCTTCCTCATTAACAACTAATTTACGTTCAGTGGCCTTCCCTTTATTTAAATCCTTGTACCCGCGTGGAGGAGCCCATACCCAATAGCCTTTCGATAATAATTCGCGCATACCGGTAACCACTTTGTCCCGTCGCAATTCATTATCCATCTGACCAAACAGGAATAATATTTTTTGCTGAAAAGAGCCGGAGGGAGTTGTGGGGTCCAATTCCTGCGTGGTTGCCAGGGTAATTACACCGTATTTTTTTAGTAAATCGTCAGCAATTGAAGCCCCTGCTATACCGGAACGGGAAAAACGTTCATACGAGTAAACAATCACGTAATTGACATTTTTTGAACGTTTTACAAAGGTTAGCATTCGGTTAAACTCTTTGCGGTCGTCTGTTTTGGCCGATTCGTATGTTCCACCAAAATATCCTACGATGTTTAGCCCTCTTTTTTGAGCATAGGCTTCACAGTATCTTTTTTGCGATGCCAGACTGGTATTGTCTTCCTGATCTGCAGATGAGACACGGGTATAAATAACAGCATTATTCCCATCCTGAAACTGTTTTGGAGCTTGCGGAGCAAATTGTTTAAAAAGGCTTAAATCACTCATAAACGACAAAGTGTTTACTTTTAAAAATTAGTATGAAGACAATTTAGCAAAAATATCTATACCTGATTATTTTTTAAGATAAAGGCTTTCAAAATTAAAAGGGCAACAGTTTCAGTATTCTTAATAAGTTTCTCATAATCTTCGGCTGATAAATCCCTATACTTTGGAATACATCGAATTTTTTCCAAAGGCAACCGCTTTTTAACCCTTTCTGTGGCTTCTTCAATATTTCTGCTTTGTCTTTCCTCCATAGATTAATAAGGCTGATAATTGAGAATATTGATATTTATCTCTACCAGTCAAACAAACCTATGAAAAACCCTAATTCACTAATTAATAGAAGCTAAAGTGTCTAAATATGTCTCTATTTGTCCACATTAATAAAAAAACAAACGCAAACTTGCACGAATTATCGAAGTTTCTTTTCAAAATAATCTAAACTTTGCGCCAGGTCTTCAATTAAATCTTCTATATTTTCAATTCCTGCTGAAAGCCGTACCAAATCCTTTGAAACCCCAATGGCGTTTCGCTGTTTTTCGGGTATGGAGCCGTGTGTCATTGCTGCGGGGTAGCAAATTAAAGATTCCACCCCGCCCAGACTTTCAGCAAGTGAAATAATTTTTAAGTTCTTTAAAAAGTAGTTTACGGATTTTTCATTTCCGTTTTTTAATTTAAAAGAAACCATTCCACCAAAACCGGTCATTTGTTTTTTTGCAAGGTGATGAAAACGGTCAGATGATAATCCGGGATAATAAACCTGTGTAACTGATGGATGATTTTCAAGAAATTCAGCAATTTTATGAGCATTTTCTTCATGTTGTTTCATTCTTACCGAAAGGGTTTTCAGTCCCCTGAGCGCCAGCCAGCAATCAAATGCCCCGGGAATAGCCCCGATGGCATTTTGCAGGAATTTTAATTGGTCAAACCAGGCTTCATCATTAACAATTAACGCGCCACCCACAATATCGGAATGGCCTCCGATGTATTTTGTGGTGCTGTGCACAACAAGGTCGGCACCTAAAGCCAAAGGTTGTTGAAAATAAGGCGATGCAAAAGTGTTGTCAACTACAACTTTTATGTTTTTACTGTGGGCAATCGCCGACACCGCAGAAATGTCAGCAATTCGTAAGAGCGGATTGGTTGGTGATTCAATCCAAAATAATTTGGTTTGCGGTGTAATTGCCTTCTCAAAATCACCGCTACTGCCGCCCACGTAACTAAACCGCAGGCCAAAGGGTTTAAAAACTTGTTCAAACAAACGGTAAGTGCCGCCATACATGTCTTCCGCCGCAATTACGTGGTCGCCGGGTCTTAATGTTGAAAGTACCGCATGTTCAGCCGCCAGGCCCGATGAAAACGCAAGCGCAAAACAGCCATTTTCAAGGGCTGCGAGGCATTCTTCCAATGCCTGCCGCGTGGGGTTTCCGGTACGGGAGTATTCGAACCCCTTGTGCACGTTTAGTTCATCCTGTTTGTAAGTAGAAGTTTGGTAAATTGGCACCACCACTGCGCCGGTTTCTTTGTCGGCTCTTTGTCCGGCATGGATTGTTTTTGTTGAAAATTTCATCTTAACTGTTTTAATTTATGTTATCAATTTTAAAATCCTTTCTCATGCATCCAGGCATCATCATACATTTTTGTAAGGTATTTATTACCGCTGTCGCAAACAAATGTTACCACGTTTTTCGGCTGTTTTTGCTCTCTACAATATTTTAATGCCGCGGCAATAAGGGTTCCTGAAGAAGAGCCTGCAAGGATTCCTTCTTTACGCAGCACCGACCGTGCTGTTGAAAAACTTTCAGTGTCGCTAATGGTATAGGCTTTTTTTGCCAATGAAAAATCGGCAATGGAAGGAATAAAATCCTCTCCAATCCCCTCTACCAGCCACGACCCGGCTTCGCCAAAAGTTCCTTTTTCGATAAAATCTTTTATTACAGATCCTTTAGGATCGGCAACTATCATTTCGATATCAGGCTTAACTTTCTGAAAAAAATGGGTTAAACCGGTGAGTGTGCCCGATGAACCGATTCCACAAACCACGGCATCAATCTTGCCATCAAGCTGTTTTAAAATTTCAGGGCCGGTAGTTGTTTCATGGGCAAGCGGATTTGCCGGGTTTCCAAACTGGTTGATATAAAAAGCATTTGGCGTTTCATTGGCGATGCGCCTGGCCATATCCTGGTAGTATTCCGGGTGGCCTTTATTTACATCCGAGCGCGTTATAATAACCTCGGCACCCATTGCTTTCAGGTGCAAAATCTTTTCACGGCTCATTTTGTCAGGTATTACAAGTACCAGTTTGTAGCCTTTTATCGCTGCAACCAACGCTAGGCCCAAACCCGTGTTCCCGGCAGTGGCTTCTACCAAAACCGAGCCGGGTTTAATTAAACCTGATTTTTCAGCTTCCGTTAACATGGAAAGCCCGATCCGGTCTTTGATTGAACCGCCCGGGTTGGCGCTTTCGAGCTTTAAATACAGGTTGCAAACGCCTGTATCCATCTGGTTTACTCTAACCATCGGGGTATTCCCGATTAAATCCAAAACTGTGTTGTTCATGTTTTTTGATTTTTTTTGAATAAAAAAAGCCCTTCACGAATCGTGAAAGGCCCATTTTTCAATATAAGATTAATTTAATATACAGATATATGGTTACCACCTTCCACATGTTTTAAAAACAGGCAGCAACAACAACTATTAGTAATGTTTTTTATGGACAGCGTTTTATTCATTTAAAATTTTTTGTTTACGCTTTTAATGTGGATAGAAAACAAACATATAAAAAAAATATTTTATAGCACCGGATTCAAAAAAATATTATTCTGGCGCAGGTGCTTTTCATTACAAACCATACTCCGAAAGCAAAACTTTGTTTTGGTCGATAGTTGGAAGGACCAGCTCAATAAAATCGGATTCTACAACCGGAATGGATTCGATATCGGCTTTTAAAAGTTCAATCCAGGTTGTTTCTTTCTCATCTTGCAATAAAGCTCCTTCTTTAATCGCGTTTTCAATCAGGCTAAGCCCTTTTAAGCAGCCCCGCCTGGCAGCATCTATGTAATTTTTTCCGGCAACAATTTCTTTTGAGATTTCAATAACATTTTTAGGCGCAAGAATAAAAGCCTGCGGGTCGAAATACATATCGGAATTGACAAATAGCTTTTGTAACTGGAGGATTTCCTGTTTGCCCCCTTTTACAGCTTCATTCATCAGGCGGGTATCGTATTGCAACTGTTCGAGGTAAACGGTTGGCGCCATCCCTGCCAGTAATTTTATGTTTTGAACTGATTCGTTGCTCCATAAATCGGCACATGCCGCCGCAATATTTCCAAGCGGGCTAAAGTGGGCACAAGCTGCAGTTTTTCCTTCCATTGAAATGGGGATTCCTGAAATTGCTTTCAGGAAAGGACCTTCGTAACCACAATCCTTGTCTGGCCCTTTGGCTCCCTGTTCAACAGCAACCAGCGTGCGAACAACAGTTGCAATCCGTGCCACGGCAGCAAAAACTTTTGGGATGTACTTTTTTTCTGCCAGCACCATGGCCGTATTTCCAAAGCCACAAGCGGTGTCGCCACCCGGAATTGTCCCCGTTTTATTTGCAATTGCCACTATCTTTCCCCATAACATTTCCATATCGCGCGCGCCAAGCACTGCCTGGGAAAAAATGAATTGCTTGATGTCGCACATCATCAGGGCATCGTCAGAAATCTCTTTTCCCCCGGTCGATTCGATGGATAACAGGTTTCCCCCGGCATTTGCGCCCCTTTCAAACAGTTCCAACATCGGGTCCATCAGTTTTGTAGTCCGTTGTTTTGGAGGCCGTTCAAACTCCCGTAAATCATTTGGTGTTAACCGAATCTCACTTTTCAAACCGTGTTTAATGAAATTTTGCTCGCAGACTTCATTCATCGCTTTTACGATTTCAATGCCCATTTCGGGCACCTGCGTCATTTCAATCAAGGTTTCGAATTCAAGTACAAACCCATCCGTATGCAGGTGCAAAGCATGTTCGAGCGCCCCGGTCACAATTTCGCGGTATTGTTTAATAACTTTGGAATGGTCGTTTTTGTCAATGGACATCATTGGAAGTGTAAAGTTCAGTTCAGGATAAACCATACCACCACCGATAATCAGCCCCCTCGGAGTTTTTACCGGGTTTGGCGCTGTTCCGAAAAATAAATCATCCGGGTTTTTAATTGTTAGTTCTTTAAATTCCATGTTTTAAATGGTATTATTTATCGCAAGTTGTTTTTCCGCAGCACGAACCTGTTTTTGAGTTACTTTGTTGATTGGGTTCAATTTTCATTTCATGGTTCATTTTATTCCTGTTCTCATTACGCTGATATTGGCAGCAGCCGGGCAGTTCAGCATATTTTTTATCGTTGGCGCTGAACAAATCAGTGTCGTGCCCTGCCATGGCAATTGAGGTCTGAATTTGTTGGGTACTTGTTTTTTTATCGTCGTAGGTTACTTCCAGGTTTTTGGTTTCCTGGTCCCAGTCGACCCCGGAAACACCTGCCAGGGACAGGGCCGCTTTTTCGATACGTTTTTCACACATACCGCAGTTACCGTTTACTTCAATTTTTTCTGTTTTTTCGCCGGCAAACACCGCGAATGAACCCAGAGCGAACATTACTACTAAACTTAATGCTTTTGTTTTCATCTTGTTAAATTTTTAAATTATTTATAAAATCATTAATAACATCATTCCAACCATTGCGGCAGCTCCCAGCCCCCACATCATCCCATAATTATTTCGGTGATTGTTTATATTATTATTGGCGATATAGTTTTCCGGTGCTTGCTTAAACTCGTTTAAACAATCTGATGAGTGGAAATAATAGGTAGTACCACCATATTCATAAGATAGGTCTTCGGAAACCTGTTCCATTGAATTACCGCATACCGGGTCCACATAACTGATTTCATTTGGGTGATTTTGATATTGATTCGGTGTCGGAGACAAATGCCCAATCCCCATGGTCATGCACGATGACATGAAAAATGTGATGGCTAAAAAAGAAACAATCTTTAACCCTGAATTTCTGCCTTTTTTTGATTTACTTTTTTTCATAAAAATAATTTTTATCAATCAAATAATTTTCCATAATATCTCATAAACTGCATTCGTTCAAAAACTTCAGGATTTTTGACATTTTTGTTGCTCATCATCCCTTTTATCTGGGTAACCGAATTAAATCCCTTCTCTTCTATCCATTTGTCCATTTCGTTTAGTAAAATGCTTAAATGGTCAATGCCATTTTTATATAATACCGAAACTACCTGAACAGTATCAGCCCCCGCAAGTATTTGTTTTAAAGCGGTTTCGCCGGAATGAACGCCTCCTGATGCAGCTATATTGCACTCGATATTGTCCGCGAGAAGTGCAGTCCAGCGTAATGGTTTCGTGAAATCGCCTGGCGAACTATATATGTCAGAAGATATTACGCTCAGTTTGTCGAGGTCGAAATCAACCGAAAAAAAACGGTTGAACAAAACAATTCCCTGAACGCCTGTGTTGCTGATTTCTCGGATGGTATGCCCCAGGTTGGAATAGTTGCTGCTGAGTTTTACTGATACAGGAATTGTTACGGTCTTCATTATTTTATCCACAATTTGGACAGACAACTTTTCAACATCCTTTTTTTGGAAACCCGCAGGGTTGAAAAACAGGTTCAGTTCCAACGCATCGGCGCCGGCTTCCTGGATTTTCAACGCAAAGTCGGTCCATTCGGAGTTGGTGACGCAGTTAATGCTGGCAATAACCGGGATTAAAACTTCTTTTTTTATTTCCCTGATAAATCCCAGATAATTTTCAAGCTCCTCATTGCGGGTATGGACATCCAAATAATCGTAAGTTTCAGAATACTCATAATACAAGAGTTTGTCTTTTGATGCATCCCCGGCTTTTTTGTGAAGAGAGAGCAAAATTTCCTCCTCGAAAATAGATTTTAAAACGACGGCTCCGGCGCCGTTCTTTTCCATTAGTTTTACATTTTCAATAGATGAAGTTAAGCCACAACTTCCCACGATAAGCGGGCTTTTGAGGTTCAATCCGAGGTAGTTTGTTGATAAATCAGCCATATCTTATTTTTTATTTTGTTCGTTTTTCTGTCCGTTAGCCTGCATTTCTGAATTCGCTTTTTTTTGTAAGAAATCATGTATGTTTTTAGCGGCTTTTCGGCCATCGCCCATTGCCAGTATTACAGTAGCGCCGCCACGTACAATATCCCCTCCGGCAAACAAGCTTGGAACGCTGGATTGCATTGTGTCAGAATTCACGGTAATCGTTTTCCATTTTGAAATTTCCAATCCCGGCAGGCTCATAGGGATGAGCGGGTTAGGAGATACACCAATGCTAACTATGACTAAATCGATTTCCAGGGAATATTCGGAACCTTCAACCGGGACAGGCCTGCGCCTCCCTGATTGGTCAGGTTCGCCCAGTTCCATTCTTTGAAGTTTCATTTTATTCACCCTACCGTTTTTATCAGCAAGGTATTCCACCGGGTTGTTAAGCACGAGAAATTCAATCCCTTCCTCTTTTGCATGTTGGATTTCTTCAATCCTGGCAGGCATTTCTTCCAACGACCTCCGGTACACTATCATAGCTTTTTCGGCCCCAAGCCGTTTGGCGGTCCTTACTGAATCCATTGCCGTATTTCCACCGCCTATAACTGCCACGTTTTTTCCTTTAAAAACAGGAGTGTCGTAATCCTCTTTTGTTGCCCCCATTAAATTTACGCGAGTCAGGTATTCGTTGGCAGATAAAACACCGATGTAATTCTCACCGGGAATGTTCATGAACATGGGAAGTCCCGCACCGCTGCCAACGAAAAAAGCTGAATATCCTTCTTCTCTCAGGTCTTCGAAATCGGCTGTCTTTCCCACAATAAAGTTTTTCTCGAAATTCACCCCCAGTTTTTTGAGGTTGTCAATTTCAAAATCAACTATTTCATTGGGCAGCCTGAATTCAGGTATCCCGTATTTCAACACGCCGCCGAGTTCATGGAGCGCCTCGAAAACAGTGACCTGGTATCCCAGTTTTGTCAGCTCACCTGAAGCGGCCAATCCCGATGGACCCGACCCAATAATGGCCACTTTTTCATTCCTTTTTTTAGTTATTTTGGGTATAAAAGCTTTTCCTGAATTCCGTGCATGGTCAGCCGCAAAACGTTCAAGGTGGCCGATGGCAATGGGCGGTTTTTTTAATTTCGTTTGGTAAAAACAAGAGGCCTCACATTGAATTTCCTGTGGGCAAACGCGTCCGCAAACTGCTGGCAAAGCATTGGTATCTTTCAAAATCCTAATGGAGTTGTCGAAATTGCGCGTTTCAATGGATTTTATAAAGCCCGGAATGTTTATGCTAACCGGGCATCCTTCGATGCAGGTCGGGTTTACACAGTCGAGGCAACGTTGTGCCTCGGCAACAGCCTGTTCTTCGGTGAGCCCCGAATTCACTTCCACATAACTTTTTATTCTGGACAAAGGATCCGCTTCGGGCATTTTAACCCTGCTACCGGCCATCCTCTCTTTGTTTTTTAACTTTTTCCGTAAATCTAAACGCCATTCCTCATTTCGTCCGCTATATGTTCCTAAATTACTTTCTGCCATCACATGGTACTATTTCTAATTCTAAATCAATAATTTTTTATATGCCCCGGCTTCTTCGTTTTTATACGATCCCAAACGCATTAACAGTTCGTCAAAATCAACATCATGGGCGTTGAATTCAGGTCCGTCCACACAAACAAATTTTGTGCGCCCGCCAACCGACACCCTGCATGCCCCGCACATGCCCGTACCATCAACCATAATTGTGTTTAGGCTGGCCATTGTAGGAATATTGTATTTTTGGGTGAGCATGCTGGCGTATTTCATCATTATTGCCGGGCCAATTACGATTGACTGGTCAATTTTTTCCTGCCGGATAATTTGTTCCATACCTTCAGTTACCAACCCTTTTTGCCCGCAACTGCCATCATCGGTCAAAACGATTACCTGGTCTGACGATGCTGAGATTTCTTTTTCCAAGATTAACAGTTCCTTGTTACGAGCTGCTAATACAGAGATTACTTTGTTCCCGGCTTTGTGTATGGCTTCAACAATGGGCAGCAATGGCGCAATGCCAACACCGCCACCGGCACAAAGTACTGTCCCCACCTTAGAAACATGGGTTGCATTGCCAAGAGGACCAACAATATCGGTCACTTCGTCCCCCGTTTCAAGTTTTGATAACTTGTTGCTCGTTACGCCGACAATTTGAATTACGAGCGTTATTGTACCTTTTTTTATATCAGCCTGTGATATGGTAAGTGGGATGCGCTCACCTTCTTTTCCAATCTTGACAATCACAAAATGCCCTGCTTTGCGCTTCTTTGCAATCCGTGGCGCTTCAATTTCCAGTTGCACAACCTTCTCCGACAGATATTTTTTAGAAATAATTTTTGGCATGTTACATTTTGGTTTTATATAATTCAAAATTCTTACTTGTTTCAAAATAAAGAACTCTCTCTTTCATCGTTGGACTTTGCGTTATAAATGCTTCTGCCTTATCAACTTCTTTTTGTGTTACCGGGTCAACGGCAAAACGTTTTTTATGTGAATGAAGAAGTTGCACCTTACATTTCGGACAACAAACCCAATAGTGCTTACCATCAATTACAATTTTGTCCAGTTCTTTAAATTTCAGAACATCGCCAACCATGCAAATTTTATTGTGGGCCAGCTCTTTTCCAGCCATTGCAATCAACTGGTTTTTACGTTCAATATCCTGATTTATCAAATAATATATTGCAAAAAGAATTGCAACCAGAAATGTATAGCCAGCTATTTTTAATCCAGTGCGTTCTTTTTTGCTCCACAATGAATTCCTTTTTTTTATATTTTTATTGTATTTATTCATTCAATCATTCATTTTGCCCCTAATTGAGTGGCATTTAAACTTTACTTTTTCTGAGTATATAGTGAGTTGAATCGCCAGGTTCTCCGAACGCAATATTTCCATTTACCATCTCTATGCGGGCAGTTGTGCAAATCTGGCAGTCATCGGGACTCTCTTTAACACACGACTTGTTATCGTATAAGCTATAATCTTCCCTGTAATGTACAGGTGTAAGATTCGGCATAAAAACATTTGCTGCCAGCTGAATTGCCTTTTCCCTGCCAAACTTATCTATCGACTGCAATGCTGTGGAAGCAGCAATGTTGATATTTTTCATCATGATTCTGATTATCGCCAAAACTTTTAAAGTTAAGTCAAAGCGGGAATCTAAATCCCAAATATTATTGTGATGAAAAAGAGGTGTTTCGTGATGTTCTATGAAAGGTCCTATCCCGCACATATCAATATCCAATTTTTTCATGAACAAAATATCTTCCGCGAGGTGGAGGAGGGTTTGTCCGGGCAAACCAACCATTATTCCTGTACCAACCTGATAACCTATTTTCTTCAGGACTGCCAGTGAATTCACTCGACTTTGGAAGTCGTGTGACCTGTCATTTGGATGAATTTTATTATAAAGGTTTTCATTGGCAGTTTCTATTCTCAGCAGGTAGCGGGTTGCCCCAGCTTTAAACCATCTCAAATAAGTGGTCTTACTTTGTTCCCCGCAGGATAAAGTTATACCAAACTCATCTCCGGTAATTTGGCGGATTTGTTTTACCAGCCTTTCTATTCTTTCCACAAATTTTTCCGATTTCATCTCGCCGGATAGCAAAACTATTGAACCATATTTATTGGAAAACGCAAACCGGGAAGCTTTTATGACTTCCTCATCAGATAAGAAGTACCTTTTTATTCTTTTGTTACTTTTTCTTATTCCACAGTAAAAACAATCTTTGTCACATACATTCGAGAATTCAATAAGTCCACGCAAATAAACCTTATCCCCGGTGTTTAATAATTTTATTTCCCGTGCTTTTTGGTACAGAAGCCTTTCGTCTTCATTCTCTGCATTCAAAAGAATTAATATTTCGGGGATGGAAAACTTTTGATGTTGTAATATTTTTGAAACAATGCTCTCCATACTTTACCTCCGGTTTAATGCGTTTCATCTCAATTATTTTCTTCTCAATCGTAATGCGTTTGTAATTACCGAAACTGAACTAAAACTCATCGCTGCCGCCGCAATAATCGGGCTGAGTAAAATCCCGAAAAACGGGAACAGGATTCCGGCTGCAACCGGAACTCCCAGTGCGTTGTAAACAAAAGCAAAAAACAGGTTCTGTTTAATATTGCGCATCACTTTGTGGCTCAGTTCGCGGGCGCGCACAATTCCGTCCAAATCGCCTTTTACCAGCGTCACTTCAGCGCTTTGCATGGCAATATCAGTTCCGGTTCCCATGGCAATTCCTATATCGGCCTGTTCCAGTGCCGGGGCATCGTTAATGCCGTCGCCTGCCATTGCCACTTTCTGTCCTTGCGCCTGCAATTCTTTTACTTTTTTGAATTTGTCATCGGGGAGGCAATCAGCCTGGTAGCCATCAAGTTTCAATTCTTCGGCCACCGCTTTAGCGGTAAATTTATTGTCGCCGGTAAGCATGTGTACTTTTACGCCCATTTTTTGCAGTTCGCGAATGGCTTTTGCCGAAGTCTTTTTAATGGTATCGGCTACGCTTACAATGCCTTCTATCTGGTTATTAATTAAAAGGTACATTACAGTTTGACCCGTTAGTTGCCAGACTTTTACAATATCTTCATGGTCTTTGGTGAGTGTGGTACCGAATTCCTCAACAAGTCGGTTATTTCCCAGTCCAACCTTTTTCCCATCGATAATACCTTTTACACCTTTACCGGTTACTGCCTCAAATTTTTCCACCTTCAGTAGTTGAATACTTTTTTCCTTTGCACCTTTTACAATTGCCTCGGCAACCGGATGTTCACTTTGGGCATCTACGGATGCAGCAATTCTCAGTATTTCTCTGTCATCCAGTTTTCCAAATGAATGAAATTCTTTTAGCGCCGGTTTGCCCTCAGTGATGGTTCCGGTTTTATCGATAATCAGTGTATCGACTTTATTCATTTCTTCGATGGCGCGTGCATCTTTTACCAGCACACCCGATTGCGCCATCCGGCCCGAACCAACCATAATTGACATAGGCGTAGCTAAACCTAACGCGCACGGGCAGGCAATAATCAACACAGCCACTGCATTTACAAAAGCATAAACATAAGCGGGTTCAGGCCCCCACACTGCCCACACCGCAAAGGTGATTACAGCAATACCGATAACTATCTGCACAAAGTATTTTGCAACCACGTCGGCCAGTTTTTGAATGGGCGCGCGCGAACGGCTTGCCTGGTTCACCATTTCAATAATCTGGGCAAGCAAGGTATCTTCGCCCACTTTTTCGGCTTTCATTTCAAAGGAAGTGTTCCCGTTAATGGTCCCGCCGGTAACTTTATCATTTTTTGATTTATCCACCGGAATGGGTTCGCCGGTAATCATGCTTTCATCTACTACGGCATTTCCATCCGCTACTACTCCATCGACTGGTATTTTCTCTCCCGGACGCACCCTCAGATTATCTCCTTCACGAACTTCCTCAAGCGGGATTTCTGTTTCCTCTCCGTTACGGATTACCCTTGCCACGGGCGGCACCAGGTTCAACAGCGCCTTAATAGCCGAGTTGGTTTTGCTGTGCGCGCGGAGTTCGAGTACCTGACCCAGTAAAACCAGGGTAAGAATAACTGCCGCCGCCTCGAAATAAAGATGGACATTCCCGGTAGCATCTTTAAACTGACCGGGGAAAGCGCCTGGAATAAGCAGTGCAAACACGCTGAAAAGGTAAGCCGCCCCAACGCCAATCGATATTAAGGTCCACATGTTTGGCATCCACCGCACGATGGAACTCCAGCCGCGTTTGAAAAATTCCCAACTGCTGTAAAAAATAACCGGGGTTGCCAGCGAAAATTCAATCCATCCCCAAACTTTTTTTGGCGCGATTTCGTCTAACTGAAGAAAACTCAAGTATTCTGACATGGCAATCACAAACACCGGGATACTTAACACAAGTGCCACCCAGAATTTTTTCGCCATTTTTTTGTATGCCTTTTCTTCTTCACTGGTTTCTTCCCCTTGCTCCGGGACCAAATCCATCCCGCATTTGGGGCAGCTACCCGGGTGGTCCTGTTTTACCTCCGGGTGCATCGGGCAGGTGTAAATGGTTTTTGCACCACTTGTTGGCCGTTTTTCTTCTTTAACCAGGTGCATCCCGCAAACCGGGCAATCGCCGGGCTGGTTGTATGTTTTGTCGCCTTCGCAGTGCATAGGGCAGTAATATACGCCTTCTCCCGATTCCGATGTCTTTTTATGCTGATGGTGTTCATGTTGGTGCCGGTGCTGACTGGCTTTTTGAGTCTGTTCATTAACCGGAACCAGGTGCATATTGCACACCGGGCAGTCGCCGGGTTCGATATATGTTTTATCGCCCTCGCATTTCATGGGACAAACGTATTTGGTCGCACCACCATTTTTTTCAATGTGATTATGATTGACTTTTTGACCAGCGCTTTTATTATTCATATTCATGTTATTTTCTATTCAATTCAAAATATTTAAATTTCTACCCCTTTTTATAGTATGGGATTGTATTTATTCATGACAACTATAACTCAACATTTCACTTATTCTGAAACTCAACCGGAGTTTTCAATAAACTGTTTCCATTTTCCTTTTACGGGTAGAAACATCGGTACATGTCTTCGGTATTCAAGGTATTCTTCCCCAAACTTTTCAATTACCTTTTTTTCTTCCTTGCGGGCAAGCCTTACATATACCAGAACTATAACTGGGAACAGTGCTATGGAAAATAATGTTGGCCAGTGTACAATGCCTTCTCCAAATAGGGCAATAAACAAACCTGTATATTGAGGGTGCCGCACCAGGCTGTACAATCCTCCCGTAGCGAGCCGGTTTTCTTTATGTGACCGGTAGAGTTCGCGCCAGCCTTGCAAAAAAATACCAAAACCTGTAAAAAGCAGGAAATAGCCTGCAATCATTGAAATCATCATCCCGGTTTCACCAAGGCCTACCAATGTAGACCATAGATTTGCATTAAGATAGCCCCTGTCTAAACCAAAAAACCGGACAAGCAGGTAAATGGTAAGCGGGAAACCATACATTTCAGCATACAGTGCAATAATAAATGCCTGTATTAACCCGGCACCGGTCCACTCCCGCCATGTTTTTGGGGCGAGATAGCGGTATAAAAACCAGGACGTAATAACGATAACAATTAGTGCAATCGCCCATGCCCCGGA
>JAQVON010000073.1 GCA_028702595.1 Mariniphaga sp.
TTTGATTTTGTTTTTTAGAAATATTTTGATCTGTTTTTTGCTCAGACAAGGCAAAATTGACGCGAATAGCCATAGCTATTTAAGGAAATTTTGCAGCAGTATGAGTGAAAAAGACGCAAAACAGAATAAATGGATAAATTTAAAACAGTCTCTAAAATCACTCTTTATTTAATTGGATTAGATTTTGGGAGATAATATTTCTGGTTTTATTTTCATCAATATTGTACATCACAATCTGATCTTCATCTCCCCGATACAGACCATTTATAAAGCTACAGTCTGCAATAGCTTCATCAATTTGAATTAATGAGCGACCATCACCCATCAAATCCATGGCGTGGATATTATTAATTTTACCAGGCTTGGAATCATTCCCATACCCTCTGCCACCAACCAGCAAGGTATTGAATCCTCCTTCGAATATAACGCCATGGATATATACATGATGGATACCGGCTATATCATTGGCACGAATAGCTATAGCGCGCGTTAAACTTTTGCAGACAATATTTGTAATGAAAATATTTTCTGTATCGTCTTCCATTCCCCTCCACTCTCTGGAAGTAACCATTGTGGAGTTCAAGGTTCCTCCTGCTGTATTCTCAGCAGACAACCCCAGTGTTGACAAGGCAATAAAATCATCTTCTGTAGTGCCTGAAATATCATGAATTCTAAAGTTTTTACAACCATGACGGAGGTCAATACCATCCCTGTTTCTTATGAAAACCTCTTCCCCGTTCACCATTTGCGAAGCTGGGCAGTCAAATGTAATATCCGAGATCTCCGCATTCATTGTTCGTTCAAAACTCATAGCCCAGGCATGTGCATTTTTTATTTGGACATGCTTCAGTTTAAAACCATCGACATATGCCATCAGGATCATAATATTACGCCAGTCCCCTTTTTGTTTGCATCCTTCTTTTCCTGCATCGCTTCCATAACTGACCCTTCCCGGCTGGTTTTCAGAAACCAGTATCCGGTTGCCATCACCGGTAGCTCTCGGGTTATCTGCACCTTTTAGCACAACATCACCGATACCAATAATACGAATGTCTCTGACCCAGTCGGGATCAGTAATCCCGATCCCGACATTATTACTGCGAAACATATTGTCTCTGCAACTATCAGATAACTGAATCGTACAATTATCAAGAATAACCAACATATGGGAAGGCAGAAGTATGGCACTATCCAATTTCCAGATTTGAGTACCATTAGCATTATTAGCCGGGATGACTACTTTTCCGGTTGTGCCGGAGGCTTTATCTACAGCAGCCTGAATTCGTTCAGTATCACTCCCATCAAACTGATTGGGTGTAATTTCAATCCTGTTTTGTTCTGAACAACCAGCAATCCACAAAAAAAAGAATACTACAATCCAATGATTTTCAATAAATCTTCGCATGATCTGATTATAAGTAAAACGTACATTCAACATTCAGCCTCCCTCTTCCGGTTAAAAAACTCTTTCTGTTGCTTCTAAAATTTTCATGAATACAAGGTAATCTTTTCTTTCACATTTTACAACTCGATTTCCACCTCTGCCTGACCTGAGAATAGTTGCAGCACTCCGCTGGCATGGCGATAGTAATGACCGCGCAGGTCTTTGGAATACGTATCGAGAATTTCCCTGCCCATGCCGTTTAAATCGCCAACTCTGTAAAGTGCTCTGCCCAGCATTAATTCCCGCAACGAATTGTTCCGTGTAGAGTTGTCGTTTCGGTCTGTTGGTGTAAGTTTTTTAGCCGTTTGAATATCGGTCATTGCATGTCCTCTCACTCCGTCCATATTCAGTAACCGGAAAAGCGGCTCTGCCCCTTTTCTGCTGGCAATAGTTTCAAGTGCCATGGCCACGGCATGAAAATGTGAAAATTCACTATCGGGTGTCAGCATATTTGCCAGTCTCACAATAGAAGGTACAGCTTCAACTTTTCGGGTGCGTCCGAGGGCGATGATCAGGCTGTCGAGGTAACTCAGACTTCTTCCGAACTGTCCCATACCTCGATAATTCCAACCTTTATCCCATTCGTTGTATTCATCGATAGCGTCAATCAGTTCTTTCCATCCTGCAGGCTTACCCAGCATTCCCAATATTCGGGCATATACCAGTCTGTGTTCCCGGTTTTGGCACAGATAGAAAGAATCTTCCATAACAGGGATGGATCTATTTTTATCCCACAACAGGATTTCAAGGCCTTCGAGTTCATTCACCACTTTTTTAGCAGCATCCTGTATTTGTTGCATGGTAGGCGGATAATTATCGGTGTAATTGTCGGCTCCTTCGGGAAGGTTTTTTATCTCCACCAATTGCTTCTGCAATCCTTTCAGATCGATGTACCTGATCATCCTGTTATTTTCAGCAGCCAAAGCAGCTGCCCATCCCATGGAGAATCCCTGGTTTTGCAGGCAGGGTTGCATACGGATTACGGGCATGGCATCGCGGTGGGCACTGGCACCGAGACCGGTAACAGCAATTCCTTCGAGGCCTTTAGGCAATAAAGCGCGGAAAGGCACCAGCGCTGTAATGTGTTTAGTTCTTTCGTCGGGCCACCTGAGCGAAAAGAACGGGTCTTCGGTGTAACCGTGTGTATCAAATGAACTCTGGTGTATGGAGAACGTATCGGGATACGTACGTTTGTTATAGATATCCAACACCGAAACGGTATAATCTCCAATCATTCTGCGTCGCTCGCGGGTTTGCGGAATTTTCCCCAAATCATACTGGCCGGCAAACTTATCTTTAGCAACAATAAACGTACGCCACACATCAAGCATATCTGTATCACTGGTAAAAGTCCAGTCGGTATTGTTATAATGATCGTTCGGATTTTTAAATGGCATTCCGGCTCCCTGAACAGCCACTGACAATCCATCGGTATATTCGTAAGCTGCGCCTGCTGCTATGGCAATATCGGCGCTACCGGTAGAATCTATTACCGTGTGCCCCAGCACTATGCCTTTCCCGGCAGGTGTAGCAACAATAACTCCTTTCACCACCCCTTCATGCACATAGGCACCGATACCGAGCACACCAAACCAGACCTCACCACCTGAGTCACGGATTTCGCGGCGAAAATATTCAGTCTTCCAGTCGAAAACCCACTCATCAAGCCGCTCTTTCTGCCGGGGATGATCTCCACCGATAGCTGTGACGCCCCGATCTACCTCCCGGGTATATCCTTCACGGTAACCGTCCCAGTAGCGTCCAATCATTCCCAAGGTACCCATGCCCCCCAAACCGTGCAGGTATTCGAGCACGAGAGTTTTTGCTCCATGTCTCGATGCACCCACTCCGGTTGGCGCTCCTGCAGTTCCTCCGCCGAGCACCACCACGTCGAAATTTCCCAAAATTGGCAGTTGGGTTTCCTGTGAAGGTATTTCTCCCAGATTAAACATCGGACGCAGTCCCTCCAGAATTTCACCCACATCGCCGGGGACATGTTCTCCTACATGAAGACCTTTCACTAAGTATTTCTTTGCGGCCACAACTTCTCCGGCTATTTCTGCCGCTGCCTGTCCAATTCGTTCTCCCATGCGGATGAGCCCACCGGGTTGTAAGAACTCCGCGGCAGCATCCCGGTGCACATCAGCCACTCCGCTCAGCACAAACAGGCGATCGGTATTTTTCGGCCGGAACGAACCGGTGTTCATCTGCTCTTCATCTCCAACCGGCAGGTTCCACTTTTCTTTTCCGGTGATAAAATCGGGTGGCAACTGAAAAAGCACGTCTCCGGCATCCACCTGCCCGGGGTCCCAGGTCAAATCACGCGCTTCATGTTCGGCTCTGCAAAACGAATCCCACGAATCATTTGGCATATCCAGCAACAAGGTGTATTCGAAGGCATCATAGGATTTGTCCTTAAAAACGATTGGTTGAGGGAGTTTTTCAACTTTTCCATCTGGAATATTTTTGGGTTGATTCCCAACCACAACATACTTAAACTCATGTTTACCTGCAGGATAGCCCGAGAAATCAGCTCCGGACAACCGGGCAACCAGGCCACGTGATGTGGCGTCGATAATTACTTTGGCCTTAACAGCCTGACGACCGGAACGGTTGGAGATGATCACACCGGCCAGATGGCCCTCACTGTCATGAATGATATCGGTGACATAGCTTGAATACAGGAAATTCACCCCACTGTCGATAAGTGCATCATCGAGTGTTTTTTTTACATGCATGGGAGTGGGTAAACCTGCGCCAAAAATTTTTTTACCGAGACCGGTGCTGGTTGCCTTTTCATTTTCAGCCCAAAGCCTGTAGGTTCCGCAAATATCTTCACCCAGATAGGGTTGTGGTGCAGCCAGGAAAACCGAAACACCATGTTTTGCTGCTGTAGTGGCCGCGGCCACCGCGGCAGAAGTTCCACCAACTATAACTACATCCACATCATAGGCTACCGGAATTCTGCGCTCCGACTGAAATCCGGACTTAAAATTGTTTCGACTAACTGGGTTTCCAATGGCAAATGCTCCGGAAGTCATTATAAATGCCGAGCCGGCAGCGGTGGTTTTAATAAAGTTACGACGTTTCATCATTTGATTTTATATTTTCTCCTGTTTTGCCAACACTGTCAGTCACGATAGCCATCGGAATCATAAGCTGTCAGGATTTACATACCTGTCGTTTCCAGCATTGATAAACTTAGAAGCCTAAATTACAAAAAAGTTTAAACTAATTTCACATTTCCAATTGCCACAAAGCTCATTACTGAATTGCATTTTCCATTGTCAGCACCTGTCCTTTTTCCTGCAGCAGGTATTTCAGCTTTTCGTATTCTATATCCTGAACGGCAATCTTTTCGTCAATAGCCATGCACACTGCCACTGCTGCCGACTGTCCCAAAATCATAAACACCGGTTCCATACGAATAGAGCCAAAGGCAATGTGGCTGGCCGATGCACAAACCGGCACCAGCAGGTTTTGGCACTCTTCCTTTTTGGGAACCAGCGCTCCGTAAGCAATTTCGTACGGACCGGGTAACCCGACGCCAATATCGCCTTCGTTATGTACGTGTCCTTCTTCGGTAACGTAACGTTGCACATTGTGCGAGTCGATGGTATAGGAGCCCATTCCCACTGATTCGGGAGTTGGGGTGCGTTTCAGCAGTTCGTTTTCGGTCATCACAAATTTTCCAATCATCCGGCGGGCTTCTCGAATATACATTTGATGTGGCCAGTTCCCGTTGTCGGTAAACTCGTCTTTTGCCAGTCCCCATTTCTGCATTTCGGTTTGAATTTCTTCCGGCACCCGCGGGTCGTTGGCTACAAACCAAAGCAGGCCTTTCTGATACGTTTCGTGTTCTTTTATGATTTCCTTGCGGCGTTCGTAGCTGGCTTCCGGGTAGTCGTAATTCATACCGATGTTGTCGCTGCTGAACGGCCCGTGATTGTTGGTATCGGTTTTCCGGTTGGGAATGGCATCAAACTTCCCGAACCAATCGCGCCATCCGGCATCGAAAATACGCACTAATAATTCATATTGGGTGGAATCATAACCTTCGGGTTTCGGAAAAGGAACACGGTTTTTAGGATGGTTCGTCATACAAGTACGAAAGCAGTATGCCTGCACACGATGGTCGCCCTGTCCTTTTTCCCCAGGAGGATAGGGATTGATGCGCGGCAACAAACCACTCGACGGATCACCCGGCACCCAATAAGGATCGATAGGCTGGTCGAGAACCTTAAAATGGTGCCGGTGGTGATAAACACCGGTTTGTACGCCGTTCCATTCTTCGCCGTACACATCGGTTCCTTCGCGGCCTACGTAATAACTTACCCCGGCAGTAGCCAATAAATCACCTTCATAGGTGGCGTCCATAAACATTTTGCCTTTAAATTTTTTGCCTGAAAGCGTGGTGATGAAGGTAATTTTTCCATCCACTTTTTTTACGCCATTTTCGCGGTCGAGCCATTCGTCGCGATACAATTCGATGTTGTTTTCCTGAACCAGTTCTTCGAATACCTGTTCGGCAATGTGTGGTTCAAAAATCCACATCGTACGCCTTTCTCCATCTATGGCAGGAGTTCCCTGTCCGGTGTTTCCGTATTCCTCCTTTTCCATCCATTTCCAGGCTTCGTTTTGCTGGTAATGGTTGTACACACGGTGATAAAAATTCCGGGCCAGTCCACCAATGGTTTCCTTTTTCCCGGTATCGGTCCAGCCCAGTCCACCGGCAGTGAGCCCGCCCAGGTGGATGTCGGGCGATACCATAATCACCGATTTCCCCGACTGTGCCACTTCAACGGCGGCAATTACAGCTGCGGAGGTTCCCCCGTAAATAACGACGTCGGCTTCATATACTTCGGTTTGTGATTTTTCACATCCCGTAAAAGCAACTACGAATAGCAAAAAAAATAAAATTACGGAGGTTATGTAACGGGTAATAAGTTTTGTTTTCATTTTCATTAGATATGAAAAATTTTTAAAATCATTTTTAATTCAGATGGTAGGACAATATTTATTTGTTTTTCGAAAGTCTTGATTTCACAGCATTTAAATTTACAACGTGGATGTCGGTTTCATTTTGGATAGCCAGTGATGCTGCAGTTGCCACCGACCGGCTCAATACTATAAACACCGGTTCCATACGAATAGAACAGAACGATGGTTGAATGAAAAGATGTAACCACAATTCAATTTTTTGCTCCAAATATAATGGGTATATAATTCCCTCCGGCTTTTCTCCCCGTTTAAATTTTTCAAAAATGGTTCCCCGATAGTTTTACCGGGGAACCAAACACTAACCTGAACTAATCCCCATATCCTGGGGTCTATTCCATTTTCCTTCGCCATCTTGTTGAGATACATGAAGCATACTTCACTATAAAGATGTTGTTATACCGGGTTAGAAATAATTTTCACAATTATTTTACCCGTAGGAGAACTCCAATTTATTCCCAGTTTGGATTTTGTGTCAAACTCGGATTTGTTTGTCGTTCGATATAGGGTATCGGCCATAAATAATCTTTGTTCGGATTAAAAACCCGTTTATCCACAGTTCGCATGGATGTATTTGGATCATTTACGTCGGAAGCAATTGGAATTCCTGCGACCACATAATTGGGTGTGCCCCATTTGTCAATAACGGGAGCTTTGTTGGGATAAGATTTCTGCATCCTTCCGAGCAAAAAGCCATTCATCACATTTTCAGCAATTTTCCAGCGACGGATATCAGAAAGTCTTTGCCCTTCGCCTGAGAGTTCGTGACGGCGTTCGCGGGCAATCGCATAAAACAACTCATCGGCGCTTATTTCATCTATTTCGGGCATATTCACACGCGCACGTATTTTGTTCAGTGCAGTATAAACCGAAGCGTCAACCTGCCCGGCTTTCACCTTGGCTTCGGCATAAATCAGAAGAACTTCGGCATACCGGATAACAATGATGTTGTTATCGCAGTTGTTTACATCTCCGTAATTTATGTCATTTACAAATTTACGCCAGTTAATACCCGTAAAAGAGGCATATGCATTCAGTGCATCCTGATTATCCACCCGGGAAGGTGGTGTTCTGTGGTAATTCCAGCACTTGACACTGTCGCGGTGTGTTTCATATTGAAAGCCCTGGAAAATACATCCAGGTTCATTCTGCCAATCTGAATAACCCGAAGAGGGCAATGCAAAAGTCCAGGCTAGTCTTGGATCCCTGTTATCCCAGGGTTTTGCAGGATTATACAAAGGAGATTTATCAATGGGAAGCCCGTCTTTGCATCCGTAAGAATCAACCAGTTGATAGGAAGGAACTTTGTTTGCATGCCCCCCACCGTTTCTGCCGCCAAAAAGCCTGAAAATAGGATGTACTCTATATCCAAACAGGTATTGAACGGAAAAAAGAATCTCTTTGGAATTCTGGCCTTCGTAGGTGAAAAGATTTGGGAAACTCGGGTCGAGTATAACTTCCGTACCCTCGTAATTCATTACCTCGGAAGCTGCACCTATAGCAACATCCCACTTTTCATTATATAATGCTGTTCTTGCTTTTAATGCCATAGCTGATAAGCTCGATGGCCGGCCGGAGGTTGGATTGTTGGTTTTTCCCAACACGGCAGCGGCTTCATCATAATCCTTAAAGATTTGATTTAAAACTTCTTCTTTGGGATTACGGGGCAGTTCAGCATTGCCAAGTGTGATAGTTTCCAAAATCAAAGGTACATCGCCATACAGATCAATCAGATAGGAATAGTAGTAGGCTCTAAGAAACTGAGCTTCTGCTTTGGCCTGAGCAATTAAATCAGCACTCACCCCCTCCACATCCACCAGGTTGTTAATTAAATAGTTACACCTGCTGATGCCGCTGTAACATGAACTCCATACACTTCTTACAAAACTGCTGTTTGCATCGTTTGCTCCCTGAGAGAGTTTTTGTACATCGTTCGTATTTCGGTCCCATCCGTTATCCGACAACTCCTCAAAAGCCAGGTAGAATGGCATTCCTTCCCATGCTGTATATAGATTGGTATAACAGCCTACAACTGCCATTTCAATCTCGGTTTCGTTAGCCAAAAAAGTTTTGTCAGAAGGCGAATCCATTGGATACTTTTCCAGAAAATCGCTGCAGGAGGCTAGTATAAATATGCTGATTGTGAAATATATTAACTTTTTCATAATATCGATAGTTTTAAATTAAAATGTTAGATCAATTCCAATGGAGGTTGTACGCATGATTGGATAAAAATTTCCGTATCCGCTTAAAACAGGAGCTTCCACATCAAAATATTCCCAGAAATTTGAAAGAGTAAACACATTGTCGGTACTCACATAAAATCTTAAGTTGGAGATACCGATTTTTGAAATAAGATTTTTGGGAATTGTGTAGCCGAGTTGAACATTTTTAAGTCGTAAATAGGAAGCATCTTGTATCCAAAATGATGAATTTTGCTGGTTATTGCTGTTGTTAAAAGCCAGTCTTGGAAACATGGCATCCCTGTTTTCAGGCGTCCAGTAGTCTTTTCCGATTTCGGGCATGGAACCACCTTCAAAGAAGGAAGCAATTGAGTGGCCCCACACATAACCATCAGCTTTCCCCACACCCTGGAAAAACAAGGTCATGTCAATTCCTTTAAATTCGCCATAAAGGTTTAATCCAAAGGTATAACGTGGAATGGTATTTCCAATGATAACCCTGTCGGAAGTATTGATTGCGCCGTCGGCTTCATCTGGTATATCGTCTCCGTCAGTATCGACCGTTAGTTGATCAACATATTTAATATCGCCGGGGCCGAAATTCCCAATTTGTATTGGTCCTGTATAGTTTCCTTCAGTATCGTAATCTTCCGGAACGATATAACCATCGGCCTGATAACCGTAAAGCGAACCCATTGGATACCCTTCTCTGTTAACCGTAAGTCCGGTTTCATTAATACCTCTTAAATCCAGAATTTTGTTCTTAACATCGGAAATATTAAATGTAGCGCTGAAATTGAAGTCACCAAAATGGTCGTTGTAGGATGTAGAGAGTTCCCATCCTTTGTTTTCAACCTTACCAGCATTTTGGGCAGGTGCCGATAGTCCTATAATCAACGGAATATCAAGAGTCAGAAGAATATCATCGGTAATCCTGTTGAAGTATTCAGCAGTGAAGTCGAGTTTGTTTAACAGGTTAAATTCCAGGGCAATATTACTCATTGTGGTCGTTTCCCAACTGATTTTTGAGTTTGCCATTCTTGTGAGTGCAGCACCGGAAGAAATATTCTTGTTGAAAATATAGTTGGGATTCAAATCGACAGTTGAGAGTGATGGATAATAGCCATTCAGTGTATTCTGATTCCCTAGCTGTCCCCACGAACCACGGACTTTCAGGTTGGGTACAATATCTCTCATGTTATCCCAAAAACTTTCCTCACTAATACGCCAGCCACCTGAAACCGAGGGGAACATACCCCATCTGTAACCTTCTGCAAAACGAGATGAACCATCGTATCGTAAGTTAGCTTCAATCAGATATTTACCTTTAAAGTCGTAATTAAAACGTCCGAAAAAAGCCTGTAGTGCAAATTCTGAAGCCGACCCATTCGATTTTTGATTCTCACTGCCACCGGCATTCAAAACCGGATAATCCGGGAACGGATATTCTTCGCGATAGCCTGAATGCCATTTATTCCAGAAAGTTTCCTGCTGATAACCGCCCATTAACTTAAAGTTATGAATTTCACTAATTGACTTGCGGTATGTAGCTCGTCCTACAAGCATATTGCGCATATTGCGACTCGAATTCTCGGTAAGGGTGGATTTCGACTGAGTTTGCGGATCCGGAGTACCGTCATTGAGGTACAACTGTACAAGTTTGTTCCAGTTTGTTTCGTGACCTTCCCAATAGTTGAGTGCATATTGACCTTGCAGTTCAATATCCTCAATAGGGTTATAAGTCGCGGTCATATTCAATATGGCAGATGGTGCAACGTTTGTAATAATTCCACCATCTTTATAGTAGGCAACAGGATTGACACCTTGCCATCCAGGCCCATACCGTCCGTCTGCCAGATAAGCTGCCTGGTTGGCAGGAATACGACCAACAAAATTGTAGCCGTTACCCAGTTTGGTCGGTTCCTTGCGATCAGTATATACAAGAGAAATATCAGAAGTAACTGCCAGTTTTGGTAATACCTGATAGTCGTTATTCGATCTCAGCGTATATCGTTTATAGTTTGTATTTTCAGTAATACCGTTTTGTGAAATATAGCCTGCCTGAGTCATTGATTTAAGCTTTTCAGTCCCCAAACTGACTGTAACAAACTGATTGGTCATTAATCCGTTGTTAGTTGCAGTAGCATCAAACCAATCTACATCAGGATAGTTAGGGTCATTTCTTGCCACACCCTCTTCATACTCTTTTATGTACTCTTCCGAATATTCCGGTGTCATACCAACTGCGCGTTTCGCTATGGAGATATATTTCATAAAATCGACTGCCCCCACATATTTGGGCACTTTTGTAGGCTCTCCTTTGGCAACATAACTGTTGTATGTTACATAAGCCTTGCCGCTTACCGCACGTTTTGTGGTTATTAAAATTACACCGTTTGCTGCCCGGTTACCGTAAATGGCAGAAGAAGCTGCATCCTTGAGAACTGAGATAGATTCTATGCTTTCAGGGTCAATAGAGTTAATGCTTGATTCAACTCCATCAATCAGTACCAACGGGTCATTATTACCAATGGTTGTGTTACCGCGAATGCGTATAGTACCACCGTCACCTCCTGGCTTGCCACTACGCTGTGTTACTGTTAATCCTGGCACCAAACCTTGTAATGCTAAAGAAGTCTGAGCTACGGTACGTTTTTCCATTTGTGGCAGTGAAACCGTTGATACGGCTCCCGTAAGATTTGCTTTTCTTTGACTGCCATAACCTACAATTACCACTTCATCTACGCCTATCACATCTTCCTGCATTGTAACATGGATTGTACTGCTTCCCTTAACTTCAATTTCTTGTGTTAACAGACCTACAAACGAAAACACCAGGGTAGCATCTTCCGGGATGTTAGCGAACGAATAATTCCCATCAATATCAGTTATTGTTCCGATTGGGGAACCTTTAACCAAAACAGTCACACCGGGAATTGGCTCACCCCGAGCAGAAGTTACCTTTCCTGTAACCGTTTGGGGTTGCTGACTCACATCAGGAATAATAACTATCAAATTATTCTCTGCAATTTTGTAAGAAATTTTTGAAGGGTCGAAAAGCTTACCCATTATTTCAGCAATCGTTTCATTCTCGATGTTAAACCCGACCCTCCGTTTCATATTCACAAAGTCCTCATTGTAAAAAAAACGAAACTCGCTTTGTTTTTCAATTTCTCTAAGTACCTCTTTAACAGCTTTGTTTTTGGACTCAACTGATAGCCGTGTTTGCGAATACACGCTAGCAGACATCTGCAAAACCAGAAATACGCTCAGAAAGAATGTTAGTTTTGTCATCAGCATTACTTTTTTAATGTCTCGTTTACTAAAAAGAGACAATTCCTTTAAAAAATTTTTCATATTTTTGAATCGTTAAGGTTTTAAATGTGTTGCATACATACTCACAATATGTTGCAACATGAATTAACACGGAATTGGGGAGGTCTTACCGGATCTCCCTTTTTTGATTGAATGGTTTTTTATCTCATAAGCAAATGTTTAAATTTCCCTAATTTTTGTTTATCTGACATAATATATACTGACTTACCTTCTATTACATATTTAATGGGGGAGCTGGAACAAATGGCATCCAATACCTGTTCCAGGGTTTCATCTTCGAGAGTGCCGCCAAATGAGTATTCTTTCAGCAATTCGTTATCGAAAATAATATTGACAGCATATCTGCGCTCCAGTTTTTTAGAAAGAGAAACTAATTTTTCGTTATTAATTATCCAACGTTCATCTTTCCACGAAATAATTGGATCCGGTTCAATGGAGGTAATTATTTTTAACTCAGGAGTCGGTTTGGCTGTTTCATGTTCTTTTACAGTCTTGTTATTCCAGATTCGGTCAATTTCTTTGCTCTGCTTTGTATAAACAGCCTTTTCTGTTCCTGTGAGAATGACCTCTTCTGCTAATTTAAATTTTGTGCTTTCCAGCTTAACAGAACCTTTAATCAGTGTAGTTTCAATAGTTTTTTCATCGGCATAGGCTTTTACATTAAACTGCGTTCCGAGTGCGGTAATGTTAATTTCGCTTGTTTGAACCACAAAAGGAATTGCCTGATTTTTTGCAATTTCAAAAAATGCTTCACCTGTCAGTTTGACATCACGATTGAAAGAGCCAAATGTAGTTTGATAAATAATTGTTGTTCCTGCATTCAACCAGATTTTGCTACCGTCAGGCATTTTCAAGAATGAACGCGAACCCAACGGAGCCACGTATTCAACCTGTAACGGAGGCTCGATAGGTTCAGAATTCTGACTTAAAAAATAATGACCAATTCCTCCGGAGACAAATGCCAACAGAAAAATAGCAGCTACTTTTGCCCATTTTGAGCAGAATTTATTTGATTTATCTTTTTTATTTAACTGCCTCTTTATCTCTTCCCAGGCTTTTTCTTCATCCGGATAAAAAAAACGGGGAACGGACGATGTTAGGGAATAAACATGTTCAATTTCAGAAAATATGATGGAATGGCTTTTATCTTCCTCCAGCCAATTGTTTACCGTAGCCTGTTCGTGGGGTTTAACATGGCCTTTAAGGTAGTTTACAATGCAGTTCCACGGTATATTATGTTCCATTTTTTGATTAGTCTTATATGAATAAGGCACATAAAATGGCAATAACCCCCAAAATGTTTGATGAAATTTTAGGTTCTATTGAATCATCCAAAAAAGAATAAGAAGAAAAATATCGTTGTAATATGGCCGAAGCTGATTGCGCAATTTTCGTAATGCAATACCCATATGGTTTTCCACCGTTTTAACCGAAATTCCCATTTTTTCTGCAATTTCTTTGTACGACAAATCATTTTCTTTGCTGAGCCTGTATATTTCCCTGCACCTTTCGGACAGGTTTTTTACTGCATTTTCAATGATTTCACGAAGTTGCCTTTCATCCAGCAGGTTGGATGGCATTTCGTAAGTACTATTTGCAACTTCATGTATTTTGTCCTGAATATTTAGCTTGATTTTTTCGTTGCGAAGGTAGTTCAGACTTTTGTTTTTTGATGCTTTTAGCAGGTAAGCCCTAATTGATGACTCAATATGAATATTTCCTTTTTTCTCCCATAAATAAATGTAAATATCCTGAACTATTTCTTCAGCTATTATTTCATTGTGAATATAGAGGTTAACCAGATTGCATAGTTCCGTGTAATATTTCTCAAAGAAGAAACGAAAAGCTTCTTTATCCCCTTCTACCATCCTTCTAAAGATAAACTGCTCTTCTTCGTTTCTTTTGTTCTTAGTCATTTTTAACCCTTTTATTGCATCTGCTTATCGTTGATTATTATATGGTAATCCCGAAGGTTATCAGAAGAACACGCATATGTTTTAAGCATTTTCGTTTGTGGCATAAATCGTTATCATCGCTTCAAAGTCAGACTTATTCAAAAACTCTATTGTCCCTAAAAAAACAGGTCGTTTGATTTAAAAAACAATAGCTCATTTATTACAAAGATATACTTTTTCTACGATTTTAAATTTACTTTTGGGGCTAAATCATAAAATGAACTTTCATTCCACATTCACTAACGAAAGCTTTCGTAATACAAATAAATTTCGTTTTGGCACACCAACTAAAACTTTCCTCTTTCGCACAATCATCGGGCTAGTCTTCTCCTCCCTGCTAAAATTCTATACCAGTTACATTTCATCTTTACATCATCTTTACTTATCCGTTATACAGACAAGCATTCTGATTTTTTCGCATGGAGCCAGGTTACATGCCCCAGAGTCAACTAACCAGGCGGGGTTGGTAAGATGGACGTATAAAAAACTGATGGCATCAATTATCTCTCGGATCATATATCATCAACTCAGAAAGCATTTCACGCAATGTTATAAAGTCATTTACATATGCCCATGAACGGTTTAAATTTGGTTCAGGGGAATAAGCAATCACACCATCCATCCAAACCTGAACATTTCCTGGTAATGAGGTGTTCCATAGAAATCGTGAGGAAGGCCGGCAGGCATAGAGCACTCTTAATTGATCCCATGCTTGCCGATCTTTGGCAGTACCATCGTAATATTCCTCATATGATCTTCGAATTATATGATCGGGCCGAACTTCCTTATAAGCTGCACCAACCCTAAGTATTGAGCCGCTACCACCTGCATAAACAGTAGGGAAATCAGAGGGCAGTAATTTGGTTTCACCACTGGAAGCAGTGAGGTCCATGCGATAGTTAAATCCGCACCTGCCTTTTGGCAATTCGCAGTTGCCATTGCCTCCAGCTCCATAGAACTTGATTTTCCGGCGCATCAATTCTATCCCATTTAAGGGACTGATTTCGTCAGGTGCAGAGTTCAACAGATTATAAATATTGGTAGCAGGCCCAACAGCAACCAATGTTACACTTTGATCTGGTTGAGATGCCAGTACCTCTCTATAAAGCTTAACCACATCTGGGGCAGTTTCCTGTGTATTAAATACTCCCTATTCTTAGACCACGGTTCTACAAAAATAAGTTTTCTTTTTATTGATAATTTATCGCTTATAAACTTCTTCAATTATTATGCTGCTTGAAAATACCTGTTTGCCGGAATCTGATGATCGATTCCCTGATGACAAAGGTGATTGTTGTAATAATTCATGTAATCTTGTAGCCCTTGATAAAGTTCCAACCCGTCTGATGGCATACTGATATACACATAGTCATATTTGACTGAACGCCAGAATCTTTCAATAAAAATATTATCAATCGCCCGGCCTTTACCATCCATGCTTATTTTTATCTCTTCCTTTTCAAGAAGCTCAATCCATTCATGACAGGTAAATTGACTTCCCTGATCCGAGTTTATAATTTCAGGCTTCCCATATCGTTTTATAGCCTCTCTTGTGACGTCCAGGCTACAGGAAGCATCCAGACTATTGGATATACCCCATCCGACCACATAACGGCTGTAAATGTCTATAATTGCTGTCAGATATAGAAAACCCTTCGGCATTGGTATGTAGGTAATGTCAATTGCCCATACCTGATTAGGCCTGGTAATTTTAAGATCCCTTAGTAAATATGGCTTGATATATTTTGCTTGTCCGAGACGGCTCAGGTTCTTCTTGGGGTAAATAGCCATTATCCCCATCAAC
>JAQVON010000142.1 GCA_028702595.1 Mariniphaga sp.
CACATTTTGTGAAAGGCTTCCCTATAATAATTAAAGATTAATTTTTAAACGGAAATAATATCAACACCTTCCACATGCCTGAAGAGCATACAGCAACACATATTCATTATGTTGTTTATGGAAAATGTTTTATACATTTAAAAGCTTTTTTATTTAATAATCCTATTGCTTTTGTAGGGTACAAACGTATAAAAATATTTTTAAAACAATAACACCGTTAGAAAAATAAATGAATTTTCACTTTAATTCAATTCGTTTTTAAACAAACAAGAACTACCGACTGCTTTAAAGCAAGCAGTTCCAATTGAAATGTATTTTTATTTTCCCTGAACTAAGCTTCAAATTAGTCTGTAAACAAGTAAAACAGGTAATGGCTATTGGTCCATCGCTTAAAATGTAACCACTTTATCGCTATCGACCACCCACTGGATAAGTTCCGCCATGGTGCTGATTTCGGCGCCTTCAATCAGAGATACGTTTTTCAACCCGCGTGCTTCGGCACACGACCTACATATTTTTACTTTGGCGCCTTTGCTGATCGAATATTATAGCACTGGTTCGATGTTGTAACAGCCGTTGGGAGCTGAATGACCGGCAATCGCACAGGCTGCTGCATCGACCATTAAAAAGATTTGTACTTCCACATCTTCGTGGGTTTTGTCCAACTGGTTGGTCAAACGTAATCCGTTGTATGCTGTATTGGTAAGTTTTTCTTTATTCATAATTCTTCTCCCAAATTGAAGATATTCTGATGTGAAATTAAAACATAAACCTCAGCCCCACAATCAATCTGCCTCCGTAATCCAAGGCAGTTTTTGATGAATTGACGGGTATCTGGTAAAGTGTTTCAAATTTTACGTGAGGTGAAACGAGTTGAAAACCAGGTGAAATAAATCCAAACGAACTGGATTCTCCAGAGGCAGGATTATTTCTTGCAAATGAAAATTCCTGCAGGGGTGCCAGCACCCAGTTCTCGATTCCGGGCAACAGAATATTGCGTGAAACGGCCAGGTTGATTTGCAATTGCCGGGCTGCTGACCGGCTTGCTTCGGTATTGTAATTTACCCATTCGTAAGCATTGTTTAAATCGAACGACCAAAGCCCGGGGCGGAACGATGCATTTACACCGATAACAGGATTGTAGGTTTTTGAAACCGAGCTGTTGAGTACCGGAAATGTAGTGCCTGCAAAACCAGCCACTCCGAGCGAATAAACACGGGTGTTATGGCGGTACAGTTTTACTTTGCCCATCAGAAACGGGTCCATCCAGCGGTTGTCCATTTCCATCATGGTTTCGTTGGTTCCCACAGCGCGGTAAACATTGCGCAACATTACAGTAACGTCGGAGCTCAGTCCGTATACCACTACCACCGGCATCATGTGCATCACCATGTTGTTGTCGCCCATCCGGTTCAGCATATTTCTGTACTGCAGCCGGACAATAATACGATCTTGCGCGGGAGTAAGCCCGGCGTCCACGCTAATTCCTTCTGCTTTTGTGCGGATTCCGAATGAAAACAGAAACGCCGCCAGTAAAGTCAGGCTAAGAATTTTATTCTTCATTTTTGGCAGGTTCAATTTTCTTGCCAGGTGTAAAATTGGCTTTTTTTATTCGTTTTTCGATTTCTTCATCTGTAACTTTCGCTCCGGGTTTCATTTCAATTACCACCTGCTTTTCCTTAAAGCTTGCCTTGGCATCGGCCACGCCATCAATTTTCTTTACCTGCTTCTCCAGTGCCGACTGGCACCCCGGGCAATCCATGCCAAAAACTTCGTAGTAAACTACATTTTCCTGGCTTGTTGTATCCTTTTCAGCAGCAAATGTCTCATGTTCTGCACCTCCTGCAAATACCGGATTTACCGTCAGTAACAGGAAAAATACTACTGCAACGAATAATAGGGTGTTTTTTTTCTTTTTCATGTTTTTAATTTTTAATATAATTTTAATCTACCAACAACATTTTTCACCTTTCGGTTCAGGAGGAACTTTGTACAGAGCCGAATGAACAGAAAACACAACAATTTCCTTTTTTCGGTCTTAAAACGGTTTCACAATTGGTGCATTCGTAAAAAAACTGAAGTAATGTACCATCGTATTTTTCCTTTAAGTTCAAGCTATTATCTACTTTTTTGTTATTTAAAAATTACAGCGGCAAAACTAATACAATATTAATGCAACCGGGTTGCAAAGTTTATTTGTCGCAATTGGAGCATAGCCCTTTTACCACCATATTCACGATTTACAGATAAAAATCTTTAGGGAGATTTAACCTGGGAATTGAAGTATCATTTAAGCAGAACGTTTTTTCGCACTTGGTGCACAAAAAGTGTATATGAAGGTCTTAGGGATGGCATTCACAAGTTTCCTGACTGAGCCTGTGCCATCGTCGATGCTATGAATAAGTTTGTTGTCGATATCCCTTTTCATTATTTCGGTTCATTCCTTAATAGCTTAACAACAACTATCATTTTGCTGCTTTGAAGGGCACTTCACCGAACCATGCGAACAATATACACAACAATCACCCTGTTTTGGTTTTAAAACGGTATGGCAATTTTCACATTCATAAAAGAATTGGCAGGAATCCTCCGGCATTTCTTCCGTTTTTTGATGCCCGCATGAAGGGCAGGTTATAATTGATTTGTGTTGAATTTCCATATCTATAAAGTTTTCAACAATCGATTTTGCATTCTTTTTCAGTCCTTTCGTTCTCAATTTCAAAGGTTGTGTATCAGACTTGGATTTGTATTCAGTTTTTTTCCTTCAATTTAGAAATTAAATTACCATTATCAGGAACCAGCTTGGAGGGTTCAAAAAAGTTTCAAAACAAAAAATACCATGATTAATAAATAGGCGATATAAGCTGCATCAAATGCAAATATTTGCCATTTGCTAAATCCATGAAGCTGCTTGCTCCGATGTACAAAAATGGAATAGAGCAAGGGCATCAGGCCTACAAATACAAGGTTGACCCAATATAATTGAAAGTCTTCCACAGGCGTGTTTACCACTGCTAAAGGAAAAAATGCCACTGTCATGGTTATGGCATTATCGGCTATCACGCTGGTAGTACCTGCGGTAATCTCACCGCCTTTGACCACACTCCAGGTTTTAAATACTTCAGGCGCCGTAGTCATAATGCCGGTGATGAACAGTCCTCCCACAATTTGTGATATACCCAATTCCGAAACGATGTTTTCAGTGGCTTTCACAATAAAAAACGCACCGGTAGCTATGGCAAATGCCCCGGCAATCGAAAGCCATATTTTTCGTTTTGTCCATTCTACCTTTTCGCCTTTTTTTCTTCCCTTAATAATTGCATGGGTTAAAAACAAACCATAAGCTCCGAGCATAATCCACCCGTCTATCGGTTGCAGGCCACGCCATGCTTTTGGCAAGGTTAGTAAAGCCACCAGGGCAATGATGCCCAAATAGGGCAGAGACAAAACTGACACGGAACGCTTGTTCAACGCCAAGAGGTTTGCATCCAGATGCTCCTGGTGTTGTGGGTTGTTTTTGAATTGTTTGCGCGAGGCAAAGTAGGCTATTGTTACCATGAGTGGAATGGAAATTATGTTGGAGCCCAGCAGGTTGCCCAGACCAATATCCGACACGCCCCGTGCGGCACTTGTTATGTTTACTGCTACTTCGGGGCTTGCTGTAACAATGGCAAGAAAAGCAGCACCGGCGGAAGCGGTGAGCCCCCACTGCTTGCGCAGCAATTTAAGTGGTGTAAGTAATTTATCTGCGCCCCAATGTGCAGCCCACGCTGCCAATACTAAAACCCCTGCCCATAACCATGCACTCATATTATCGGATTTTATTTATTCAGTCAACTTCTACCCACTCCCGCGCTTTCCCTGCTTCTTCTTCATCAAAATATC
>JAQVON010000017.1 GCA_028702595.1 Mariniphaga sp.
TTCGGTCGATCCAATATACTTATCCGGATTTTCCGGGTCACGCAACGAGATTTGTGCGGTATATTCATGAAAGCTTAATGCTTTAAAGATGATGAAAATGATGTCAATAACCTTTTTGAATTCATCTTTCAACTGGTCAGGTCTGCAAAAAATATGAGCATCATCTTGTGTAAAACCTCGTACCCGTGTTAGTCCGTGGAGTTCTCCGCTTTGTTCATAACGATAAACGGTTCCGAATTCTGCCATTCTTACGGGTAAGTCCTTATATGAATGTGGTTTTGCCTTATAAATTTCACAATGGTGCGGACAGTTCATCGGTTTTAGCAAGTACTCTTCGCCTTCAACGGGGGTTGTGATGGGGCGGAATGAGTCTTTCCCGTATTTCTCATAGTGTCCTGATGTTTTATAAAGATGAACGTCGCCAATGTGAGGGGTGATTACCTGGTCGTAGCCAAAGGCTTTCTGTACTTTTTTCAGGAAATCTTCGAGCTGCATGCGGAGCTGAGTTCCTTTGGGTAACCAGAGAGGTAATCCCGGACCAACAGCTTCTGAAAAAGTAAAAAGCTCCATCTCCTTTCCAATTTTCCGGTGATCGCGTTTTTTTGCTTCTTCGAGCATGATCAGGTACTCTTCCAGCATTTTTTGTTTTGGGAAAGTAACTCCATAAATACGGGTAAGCATCTGGTTTTTTTCATTTCCCCTCCAGTAAGCGCCGGCAATGGATGTGAGCTTTATTGCCTTGATATATCCGGTGTCGGGCAGATGAGGGCCACGGCAGAGGTCGGTAAAGTTGCCCTGTTCGTACAGGGTAATGGTTCCATCCTCCAACTCACTGATGAGTTCCTGCTTCAGTTCGTCTTGCTTCCGGGCAAACAGTTCCATAGCATCTTGCTTGGAGATTTCTTTACGAACGATACTGTTTTTCTGACGGGCCAGCTCAACCATTTTTTGTTCGATCTTCTGTAAGTCTTTTTCAGTGATCTGCTTGTCGCCCGGCAATGAAATATCATAATAGAATCCTACATCAATGGTTGGGCCAATACCAAATTTAGTGCCCGGATAGTAAAATTCAATGGCTTCAGCCATCAGGTGAGCCGAGGAATGCCAGAACGCTTCTTTTCCTTCACGGTCTTCCCATGTATGAAGCTTTATTGTAGCATCCTCCTCGATTTTTCGGGTTAGATCCCAAATTTCTCCATTTACCGATACCGACAGCACATCTTTTGCAAGTCGTGATGAAATGGATCGTGCAATTTCCTGCCCGCTGACGGGCTCAGAAAACTCTCTCACACTACTATCCGGTAACTTAATATTTATCATGTTACTTATTCTTCTTTTAAGAGGTGCAAAGATAATGAATCATATAGAATTACAATTCAACAGGTAGGATTGTTTGGCTAAAGTTTATATCGATTTAGGATAATCTTCATTTTTTTTTGCCTCTTCCCAAATTTTATCCATTTCGGCAAGGCTCATATGATGGAGGTTTTTTCCTTTCATCAGGGTTTTATTTTCCAGGTAGTTGAACCGTTTAATGAATTTCAGGTTTGTTCTTTCCAGAGCTGCTTCGGGATCGATATCATAGAGCCGGGCAGCATTTACCAGGGCAAAGAACAGATCTCCAAATTCTGCTTCCATGTTATCTTTTTCCAACCTGTTTATTTCCTGGCTCAGTTCCTGGATCTCTTCCTGTACTTTTTCCCATACCTGTTCAGGTTTGTCCCAATCGAATCCTACTCCGCTGGCTTTTTCCTGGATGCGGTTGGCTTTGACCAGAGCCGGCAAAGTGACCGGCACTCCTTCCAACACCCGTTTATTGCCATCTTTCTCTTTTAATTTGAGTGCTTCCCAGTTTTGCTCCACTTTTTTTGAAGAGCCATGTACATCGATATCACTAAAAACGTGTGGGTGTCTGTATATCAGTTTTTTATTTATACTTTCAAGTACGTCTGCTATATCGAATGCTCCATTTTCTGAGGCTATTTTGGCATAAAAAACTATATGCAGCATCAGATCACCCAGCTCCTTTTTGATTTCCGGTAAATCACTTTTCAGGATGGCATCTCCAAGCTCATAAGTCTCTTCAATGGTTAGTTTACGAAGTGTTTCAAAGGTTTGCTCCCGGTCCCAGGGACATTTTTCGCGAAGCTCGTCCATGATGCCGAGTAACTCTTTAAAAGCTTTTACTTTTCGTTTCATAATTTAAGAAATTCTGTTGCTATTCCAAACTTGTCGGGATTTGCGTGTACTTATTAATTAATGTAATAATTTTTTGACTTTAAAGATGGAAATATTTCGCTGGAAAAAACACACTTTATTTGTTATTGTTTTATTAAAGATGGTTTTAAATTTATCCATTTATTCTATTTTGCGTCTTTTTCACTCATACTGCTGCAAAATTTCCTTAAATAGCTATGGCTATTCGCGTCAATATTGCCTTGTCTGAGCAAAAAACAGATCAAAATATTTCTAAAAAACAAAATCAAAACAGTCTCTTAAATAGTTTCCTCTGTTGAATAAAAGTTTAAATTCAGAGAAAAGAGTTATTTTTGTAGAAGAACATTAACGAAACGATTATTGGAGAAACAAATTTATTTGGAAGGGGTTGACCCTTTAGAGTTCTTTGGGATTAACGATGCAAAGATGGATTTGATTAAATCGCTTTTCCCAAAAATAAAAATTACGGCACGAGGTCATTCTCTTTTCCTTCTGGGTGAAGAAAAGGAGTTAAAGATTTTTGAGAAGAAGTTTGCGCTTCTGCTCGATCATTATTTTCAGTTTAATGTATTGACTGAGGAGGTTATTTTGCAGTTATTTTCCACCGGTATTTCGGCAATGGAAGAGAATGGCAAGGGAGAGAAAGACATCATTGTATTTGGGAACAGCGGGAAGCCGGTGCGTGCACGTACGCCCAATCAGCGTATTTTGGTAGAGGAGACAGCCAATAATGATTTGATTTTTGCAATTGGTCCTGCAGGTACTGGTAAAACATATACAGCCATTGCTTTGGCTGTCAGGGCGTTGAAGAACAGGGAGATAAAAAAGATTGTATTAAGCAGGCCTGCTGTGGAAGCCGGAGAGAATCTGGGATTTCTGCCTGGCGATTTGAAGGAGAAAATTGATCCTTATTTACAACCTCTGTACGATGCGCTTCAGGATATGATCCCGCCGCGAAAGCTGGAAGATTTTATTAAAGACGGCATCATCGAGATTGCGCCATTGGCTTTTATGCGCGGACGAACCCTGAGCAATGCCTTTGTTATTCTTGATGAAGCCCAAAATACCACCATCAATCAGCTCAAGATGTTTTTGACGCGGATGGGATTGAATACAAAGTTTATCATAACAGGCGATACTACACAGATTGATCTGCCCAGGCGTAGCCAGTCAGGATTGATATTTGCCATGAGGCTGCTGAAGAGCATTGAGTCAATTTCTATTGTTCTGTTTAATAAAGGTGATATTGTGCGGCATCGGCTGGTGCGCGATATTGTGGCAGCTTATGAAAAGTATTACGATGAGCAGGCGGAAAAGGAGGAGCAGGGGGATAAAAACAAGAGAGATCAAATGGAATAAACTAAAATATACGAATATGGGCAATGCTTTAACAAAAACTGATTTTCAATTTCCCGGACAGCAGAGTGTCTATCACGGGAAAGTGCGGGATGTATATAATATCAATGATGAAATGCTGATTATGGTAGTTACTGATCGCATTTCGGCTTTTGATGTTGTTCTTCCCAGGGGAATACCATACAAAGGGCAGGTGCTGAATCAAATAGCCGGGAAGTTTCTGGATGCGACCGGTGATATTGTTCCCAACTGGAAGGTTGCATCGCCCGATCCGAATGTAACTGTTGGGCTTATGTGTGAACCTTACAAGGTGGAAATGGTCATCAGGGGATACCTTACCGGTCATGCCTGGCGAGAATACCAGGCAGGAAAGCGTTCTCTTTGCGGTGTGATGTTACCTGATGGTATGGTTGAAAATCAGCAGTTTGATGAACCAATCATTACGCCTACCACCAAAGCAGACGAAGGTCATGATGAAGACATCTCACGAGATGAAATTATTGCACAGAGGTTAGTGGGCAGAGCAGAATATGAGATGTTGGAAGATTATACCCGAAAGCTTTTTCAGCGGGGAACAGAAATGGCCGCTGAAAAAGGATTGATCCTGGTAGATACAAAATATGAATTTGGGAAAAAAGATGGAAAGATTTATCTGATTGATGAAATTCACACTCCCGATTCTTCGCGTTACTTTTATGCTGATGGTTACCGGGAGCGACTTAACAAAGGAGAATCACAAAAACAACTTTCCAAAGAGTTCGTGCGGCAATGGCTCATATCAAACGGTTTTCAGGGAAAAACCGGCCAGGCTGTCCCGGATATGTCGGAGGCGTTTGTAAAATCAGTATCTGACAGGTATATCGAGCTTTTTGAGAATATTACAGGCGACAGATTTGTGAAATCTGATACCTCGCAGATCCAACAGCGCATTGAGGCAGCGGTCAACAAATTTTTGATAAACCGGTATTAAGAAACTGTTTATAGTTTTGATGCAGCTTTTTTATCCAGGAATAAAATACAGTTGGGATGTACTCTTAAGATGGATGCCGGGCAAGCAGTGGAGATTTCATCGTTCAGTGTTCTGTATACAGCTTCGGCTTTTCGTTCATCGGGAACTACACAACTTATATGTTTGCAATTCATGATGGCAGGAATGGTCAGTGAAAGAGCGTGAGTAGGTACATCATCGAAAGAGGGAAACCATCCTTCTCCCAGCTGTTGCCTGCGGCATCCTTCATCAAGTTCCACCAATTTGACCAGTCGGTGGTCGTTAAAATCAGCAACAGGCGGATCATTGAATGCAATGTGTCCGTTTTCTCCGATGCCAATACAGGCTACATCCACCGGATGTGTTTTGAGCAGGTTTTCGTAACGAAAAATTTCTGACTCTAAATCGGGGACATCACCGTTAAGGAAGTAGACCTGTTTGGGTTGTACTATATCCAGGATTCTGTCTTTCAGGTATTTCCGAAAGCTTGCCGGATGTGTGTCGGGCAAACCTTTGTATTCATCGAGGTGGAATACGGTAACCTTTTTCCAGTCGATGGTTTGTTGTTGCAACTGTTCCAGAAACTGGAACTGTGAAGCACCGGTAGCCAGTATCAGGTTAGAGTGACCTTTTTCATCTATGGCTGTATTAATTTTTTCTGCAACTGATACTGCCGCTGCTTTTCCCACTTCTTCCCGGTCTGGGAATATTTTAATAATGAGTTGTTCTTTTTTTATGACTTCCATATAAATGCTGTTTTTAAAATAATTCTGTAATTGCAAAGTAAGTTGTTAGAAATGAAAATAAAATAACCGCCACAACACCGAGGTTCATTTTCCAGCCAGCTATATGGCTGTTCATTAGTCTCTTGCGATTAAGCAGCGCCAGTACTGGTATGGCCACTGCCGGCAGGATACAAGCCTGGAAGGCCTGGGAAAAAACCATCAATGCCGGTGGGCGTTGTTTCAGGAAAATTGTACCGAATGCGAACAGCATACCTGCGAATATCAGAATCATGGATTGTTTTGAATGGATATTTCTTGGCTTGCCGGTGTAATCTGCTATCAGCCAGGGGGCAATGAGTACGATGGGAAAAATGGTTGACATGCCTGCGCCCACGATTCCGAGAATCAGGATAAATGCAGCTATGTTGCCGCCAATAGGTTCGAACAGATGAATCATTTCCACTGTATTTTCAAGTTTTAATCCCATGATGTGCAGAGTGCCGGCAGCAACAGCCATGATCACTCCGCTCAGCAGCAGCATCATTCCTGCGGATACGAATGCATCTCTTTTTTCATCTTTTAGATTTTTGATTCCCCAGCCTTTTTCTGCCACTACGGTACTTCGCATGATAAACACTGCTGCCGAGCAGGTGGTTCCGGCAATGGCAGCCACCAGTCCGAAGGCACCGGGAGTATCTGGAATTCCGGGGACCAGTCCTTGAGCGATGGCTGAGAAATCGGGTTTTACCATAAAAAATACCACGATAAAAGAGAGTCCCATTCCAATGACAAAAACAGTAAGTACTTTTTCGAATGTTTTATACTGTCCAAACCAGATGAGCAGGTATAAGGCCACGGCAATAACCAGGATAATCCAACCCCTGCTGACCGGCAAGTCGTTGAAAAGTAGCCGGATAGCTTCCTGTACCAGGTCGGCTACAATACCCATTACGCCCATGAGGGCTAACAGTTCACCGATAATGAGTGCAATTAAAATATACAACGCCAGGATCCAGCCATATTTAAATTCCTGTTTGAAGTTTGTCAGGGCAGTTTTTCCTGAAACCAGTGTCAGTTTGCCGTAGGCTACCATCAGAACGAAAGTAAATATGCAGGATAATACCAGGGCCCAGAATAGTTCCATGCCATGTTCGGCACCTGTTTTGGCCATGGTAGTTACGCTTCCGGTTCCGATGTTGTAGCCGATGAGGAAAAGTCCGGGGCCCACTGCGGCAAGGGCAATAGCAATCTTTTTAAATAATTTGGGCATTTTATTTTACATTTTATCTGATTAAAATTGCTTACTGATTAAGGTATAAGATGGAACTCACATCATTTTATCATGCTTGTTTGTTTCATCTTTCCCCTGGTCGTTTCAATTTTTAAACACCCGTTCACCCTTAACCCAGGTTTCCTGTATGTTAACCTGGAAGTTGTCGACTGTGAACAGTACGATATCGGCACGTTTTCCCGGTTCAAGTATTCCCCGGTCGTTCAGGTTAAAGAGTTTTGCCTGGTTTGTGCTGGCCATTTGTACCGCTTCGGCAAGTGTACAGCCGGTGACCTTCATCACAAATCCCACTCCTTTGGTTATTGGAGAAGCTGATCCGTATAGTACATTTTGAGCAGGGTAACGCAGCATTCCATCTTTTGTCAGTTCAATGGTTTCGCCAGTAGATGTTTTATATTCTCCCGGTTCCATGGCGGCATAATGGGTAACATCGGAGGTGATGATAGTTTTTTCAACTCCTTTCACCTGATAGAACACCTTAATTTCTTCGGGAAGCAAATGGAAGCTGTCACAAATAATACTTATATGCAACCGGTCGTCGGCTAGTTGTGACCAGAAAGGATTTCTGTGTCGGTTAATCATATTAGCGGCTCCGTTACCCAGGTGGGTAGCAATTTTTGCTCCTCTGTCGATGGCAGCAGTCACGGTTTTTGTATCGGCATTATGATGCCCCAGGGCAACAACGATACCCTGCCGGCTGCATTTTGTGATGAAGTCAAGAGCTCCTTTCATTTCGGGAGCGAGCGTAACCTGAATGATATTATTTCCTGATGCTGCATTAAGCTTCATAAACTCTTCCCAGTCGGGGAGTTTTACATATGCCAGAGGATGTGCACCCCGGTATCCGTCCTCGGGGTTTATATATGGTCCTTCGAGGTGAAATCCCGGGATGGAACCTTTGAGCTGTTTTTCATGAACTGCTGCGGATAAGATCTCAAAATTTTTAGTCAGCACATCCACACTATTTGTTGTAAGTGTAGGCAGGAAGGTTGTTACTCCTTTTTTCCACAACTCAGTGGTTGCTTTTTTTATTCCTTCAGGGGTCAGGTCGCTGTCGCCAAAAACAAAAGATACCCCGGCAAAACCATTGACCTGGTTGTCGAAAAAGCCGGGAGCAATATATACAGGATTTTTTCCAACAGGTTTGTCAAGAGTTGTGATCTCCTCAATGATCCCGTTATTAACCTTGACCTGCACGGGCTGACCAGTATGATAATGAATACCTTCAATTATTTGTTGTCCGTTTACTTCCGTATACCCATAAAACAGGAATGAAATAAGAAGAACAACCCGGAAAAGATGGATAAAATGATGACGTATCATGTTGCAAAATTTATAATTCCATTAAATGTTAAGATATTTTACATCAACCCATTTTTCGGTTTTTGCCGATTTTTCAAGGGCTTCGAGTACAGAAACACAATTAAGGATACTTTGGTGCGACCGGTGTTCTTTTCCTGTCCGGAACATTTCCACCATGTCGACATAGCATTTTGCCGGGTCAGATTCTTTCACGCGGGATTTCAGCTCTGTCATTTTTTCCGGAGTTTCAACAAATGTTTCCCATCCGTAAGCTTTTCGTTTAAAAACCAGGGTAGCAAACAAACCAGAAGAGAATTTGACACCGGCATTTCCATACTGACCATCGCGCGTTACTTTAACCTCTTCAATATCTTCACCGAAGATATACATGAGCGGTTGAACGATATGCACTCCATAAAAGAATACTCCTCCATACTGAGAATCCAGGTCAACTGGTCCTGCCCAGATTACCTGAATTTTATCCTTCATATTGTCTGCCTGTTCTTTCATGTCGAATGTTTCGTCGCTGTGAGCGATAGAGCTATAGGAAGAAACAGGGGTTCCAGTTTTTCTTGCCAGCTGAAGGAATTCTCTTCCTTCGTCTGCCCGGTAGCAGAAAGGTTTATCGATGAAAGTCGGGATGCCTTCTTTAATGAAAGGTTCAGCAGCTTTCAGGTGATGTTTTGGATGGCGGTGATCAACGATCAGTGCATCGATTTTTCCGAGCATCTCCCTTGGGTCTTTCACCTGGTTTGGAATGTTCCCGCGTTTCATCGCTCGTTGGGCAAACTCATCGGTTTCTCCCCATACATATTTCACTTCTATTCCCGGAAATTTCTTATCAGTATTGAAGAGTTTCCCATACCCGGCGGTATGAGAGTTTTCTGCTCCGATGATTCCTATGCGCATTGTTTTTCCGGGTTGTTCCGTGAAGGCTGATTGAGCAAAGATTCCTGGAGCAACAGCAGCGATTGTGGCTCCCTTTCCTGCAGTTTTGATAAAGTTTCGTCGTGTATTCATATAATTTTTAATTAAAGTTTCATTTCCCATTGTTTTTCGTAGTCACGTGACCATAGTTTTTGTGCTTTTTTATTGTTTTGGATATGTCCGTTTTCCGGATCAATATCCAATGTTAGGCCAGTTCGTTGTGCTATATTTCCCAGCTGCACCAGCAGGGTACTTTTATGCCCGGAGTTGATATTGGCGACCAGGGGCTCACCCGAGAGGATATTATTAAAGAGGTTTCGGATATGCAGTGCATCGAGGTGGCTTGACGGGTTGGCAGCATCGCGTGGGTCGATGGTTTTTGTATCTTTCACCTCCTTGATTACTTTATTATTCAGGTCATAAACGGTATATTCATTTCCTGCAGGGATCAGCAAGCTTCCCTTTTCTCCATAGAACATGACTCCCACAGAGCTTCCCTCCACATGTTTTCCGTTACAGCTACGGCCTTCCCAGCTCATGGTTACTCCTTCCCTGAAGTCGATATTTATCACCTGTGTGTCGGGTGTTTCCCAGTCGTCGGAGTAGCGGTATCGTCCACCGTTAGAGCTGACTTTCACCGGGTAGTCCACTCCGAATCCCCAGCGCAGGAGATCGATCATATGGGTTCCGTTATTGAGTGCCTCACCGGTACCCCAGTGCCAGAACCAGTGCCAGTTATAATGTACGATATTATCTTTGAATGCTGTGCGCGGAGCAGGTCCCTGCCACAGTTCCCAGTTGAGCCAGTCCGGTGCCGGAGCAGGTTTCCCTATGCCAATCGGACCCCGGTTATTGGTATACCATCCTTTCCCGAAGTATGGTTTTCCGATAATCCCATTTTTTAGTTCGTTAATGCCTTGCACTACGTTGGGATAGGAGCGTCGTTGGTTGCCCATCTGAACCGATTTTTTATAACGTTTGGCTGCTTCAATCAGGATTTCACCTTCCCGGGGATTATGGCTGCAGGGCTTTTCCAGGTAAACATGCTTGTTTGCCTGCATTGCCAGTAATGCAGCCGGTGCATGCCAATGATCGGGTGCGGCAATGACCAGAATATCCACATCTTTGCTTTCCAGCGACTTTCTGAAATCACTATACCCTGTCGGTTTGGTTTGCTGTATTTTTTGAACGTCTGACTGGCATTTTTCAGTTGCCCGGGAATCCACATCGCAAATATGAATCACTTCACAGTTTTCCTGAAAGGCAAAATTTTGTGCCAGTGCATTCCCGCGGGAATTGACCCCCATCATGGAGACCTGCAACCTGTCGTTGGCCCCCAAAATTCTCTTATAGGCTGCGGCACTGAAGCCGGGAAGAACACCTCCGGCAATCAGCGCTGCTGAAATACCTGCCGATTTTTTAATGAAATCCCTTCGTGCGTTTACGTTTTTTGTCATGATAATTTTTGTTGTTATTTAGTAATGATTAAGTTGGACAGAATCGTTTCCTCCGGTTTTCTGTTTTTAAACCGGTATTGCTGGTTGAATCCGATATAATATTCGAGGTTCTCCTGAATAATAATATCCAGCGGAACATGTTGAATTTTTTCCGGGTTCTTTTTTTGAATGAAAGCTTCGAACAAGGTCTGTATGGCTCTTTCTCCCTGCTGGACAGGACTTTGTGAGATAATGTAATCAATACTTCCTTCCTTTAATTGCTGAATATTGTCGTGTACCAGGTCAAACCCGATCAACCGGATATCCAGGGCATTTCTACGATGATATTCAGCCACAATAAAGGCATTGGAGTTGGTTACGAAAACACCCTGTATTCCGGGATATTTTTCATAGAATTTTTCCAGTTCTTCCCATACCTTTTCTTTTTGGGTAGAGTGAATGGTTCGGGTGTGAATCCATTTATTTTTTTGCTGACCCGATTTCAGGAAATAATCCCTGAATCCCTTTTCCATTCGTTGAAGTGCCGAGGCATTCTCAAAGCCTTTCACCATATTTAGAATCAGGATTTCAGCCTTTTGAGGCAGAATTGTACTCATAAGCTTACCTGCAATGCAGGCACTTTGTTGAACATCCGGGCCTATATAGGAAAGGCTATTTCCATCAGGAATATCAGCGTCGATAAAAATATAGGGGATGCCTTTCCTGTGCAGGGAACTGGTAAAGGATTTACTTTCGTGTAGGAAAAGAGGTGCAAGAATAACACCATCAGGCTCTGACTCTAAAATTTGAGCTGCCTGATTCATAAAAGAGAATTCATCAAAAAGATCGTAAAAGTGGTATTGAAGGCGCATTCCAAAGTCCATATACCGGAATGCTGAAGTTTTTATTCCCTGCAGAGGCATGTTCCAATAATTCCTGGGTGAAGGTGCTGCAGGGATCAATGCACAAACCGAAAAACTCTTCCCTAAGGCCAGGGTGCGGGCAAGCAGGTTGGGATTGAAATTGAGTATTTTAATCGCTTCTTCTACTTTTTTTCGCTTTTCAGCAGAAACCCTGCCCCGATTATGAATAACCCGGTCAATAGTGCCTGCCGAAACCCGGGCATAACGTGCTACATCCTGGATGGTAATTTTTTTTGTCCGTTCCATTCATTGCTAATTCGTTACCACAAATCTATAGAAATGATTATCCATGTCAAAATGAAAGTGTGTGCGCACACACTAATTTTTTCATTTTTTTCATCTGTTTTAGTGGTATTGTGTTTGTTATCAGTGTTTTATTCATGAATTATTCTTTGAAATCATGTTGTATAACAGAAAATTGTATTTCCGGGAGCTAGTTGGGAATCTGGCAGATTATTTGTTTTTTTACAGGATTAAACGATCTGATATATTCAGTATGATTGTTTGACGAATAATAGATGAACCATTGGATATAGATGAGTTTATCGGGAGATGTTCAATATAAGTGTCTGTATTTTAGCTATATAGTGGCTTTGTTGAAACAGTACAGTATAGATGAGCAGGAATAAAACAAAATAGAAAAATCATGAACAGGAGAATAATTTTTATAATTGCCGGAATACTTTTAATTGTTGTTACGGGTATCAGGGCTCAGAAGCCCGGAATGTATACAGATGGACGTCATTTATACACTTCGGCGGGTGAAAAGCTGATTTTAAAGGGTTTTAATGCCATGATTGTTTACTGGGATATCCATGGTGAGATTAATTTTCCGGAGATAGAAAAAACGGGTGCAAACAGTGTTCGTATTTTTTGGAAGCTTGCTGATCCCCATCCGGAACCTGCTGATTTGGATAAAGTATTGGGGAACAGTTTAAAGCACAACATGATTCCAATTATTTGTTTATGGGATGCAACGGGTAACTGGAGTAAGTTGCAGGAATGTGTTGACTACTGGTGTTCTCCTGAGATTGTTCTCATTCTGCAGAAGTATGAGAAGAACCTGATCGTGAATATTGCCAATGAAGCTGGGGATAAGGCTGTGGGCGATGAGGTATTTATTGCAGCCTATACCGATGCGATAAAAAGGATGCGCCGGGCAGGGATTCGTACTCCCTTGATGATTGATGCCGATCAGTGGGGGCGGAATGCTAATTCGGTATTGAATACTGGCAACCAATTGCTTGATATAGATCCGGACCGCAATCTTATTTTTTCCTGGCATTTATGGGATTCGGTCAATCACGGGACGGGTACCAGGGAAGAAATAGACCGAATCATTGAAACAGCTGTTGAAAGGAATATCTGTTTTGTGGTAGGTGAATTTGGTCCTTGTGAGCGTTGTGAAAATTGTGCATCAACCCGTATTAACTGGGAATATCTGATTGAGAAAGCATTTAAACATGAGATTGGTTACATGCCCTGGGTTTGGCGGTGGACTGATTGTCATTCGTGTGTAACGAACATACCCGGAAAATTTGGCGACTGGGCTAACGAACCCTGGGGTGAAAGTATTTCTGTTGGACACCGTTACAGCATAAAAAATACTGCCGAAAAGCCGAAAGGGATGATAACTCCTGTAGATCAGTAATTTTTGTTTGGAAAGTTTACGATTATGTGGTTAAGTATATTACTTCTTTCTCTGGGGCTGTTAATTTTGATTAAGGGAGCTGACTGGTTAGTTGCGGGTGCATCGGCTCTGGCCAAAAAGTTTCATGTATCAGACCTGGTTATTGGCTTAACCATTGTAGCTTTTGGAACGTCGGCACCTGAGTTAGTGGTGAATGTGATTGCTTCCTCACATGATTTTAACGATATTGTTCTTGGGAATATCCTGGGAAGTAATATTGCCAATCTGTTTCTTATTCTTGGTATCACAGGGATCATTTATCCGCTGGTCGTGCAGTCAAGTACCACCTGGCGGGAGATTCCGCTGTCGCTTCTGGCAGCTGTGATGCTTTACCTGCTTGCCCATAACTTTTTTATTTCCGACAATCTGGTCATTTCAAGGATCGATGGTCTTCTTCTGCTGTTCCTGTTTGGAGGTTTTATGGTTTATGTGTTCCGTCTTTCAAAATCAGACCAGACGCCGAATGAAGTTGTTGTGAGTGAAATGACACCGTTCAGGATGTATGCTTTTATTATCATCGGGCTGGCAGGTCTTATTCTCGGGGGACGAATGGTTGTTGATCATGCCGTAAATATTGCAACCCTGCTGGGATGGAGCGAAAAGATCATCGGATTCACGATTGTGGCCATTGGTACTTCACTGCCCGAACTGGCCACATCGGTGGTGGCTGCTATTCGGAAAAATACCAATATTGCCATGGGTAATATTATTGGCTCCAATATTTTCAATATATTTTTAGTTTTGGCTGTCAGTTCGTTAGTAAGTCCGGTGGATTATAATCCCGTATTTAACACCGATGTCTTTTTGCTGATTATCGGTACTATACTTCTTTTTGTAGCCATGTTTATCGGAGAGAAAAAGAAACTGGATCGGTGGGAAGCCATTATTTTATTGATGATCTATATAGGTTATACTGCCTGGCTGGTATCAAAAGAATTATAAAAAAGCAGGAGCCTTCCGTAAATCCTCTTCTATTTCTCAGGAATCTGATCCGGCAATCAAATGAATTTTCTCATCAGAAATAGATCCGGGCATAAACTAAAACAGATCATTTTTGTTTATATTGCATAGATCAATTTTAGACAAATTAAGGTGAGAACAGGAGATTGGACAACAAAAGATATTCCTGATTTATCGGGAAAGGTAATGATAGTTACCGGAGGAAACAGCGGACTGGGTTTTGAGTCGGCGAAAGCGTTTGTATCAAAGGGAGCTGAAGTTGTTTTGGCCTGTCGGTCGAAGGACAAAGGTGAAAGGGCAAGATCTGAGCTCTTGCAGCGGGTACCGGAAGGAAGTGTGGAGGTTGCGGAGATTGACCTGGCGAGCCTGCAGTCTGTCCGTCAGTTTGCAGAGGAGTTTCAGCAGAGCTATTCCCGGTTGGATGTGTTGCTGAATAATGCAGGAATTATGACGACACCTTATTTCCAGACCCAGGATGGGTTTGAGGGGCAGACAGGAACCAATCATCTGGGACATTTTGCACTCACCGGGCTGCTGTTGCCGGTTCTTCAGAAAACATCGAGATCGAGGGTTGTAAATGTAAGCAGCATCGCTCATAAAGCCGGGAAGATGGATTTTGAGAATTTTCTTTTTGATCAGGGGAAAGGGTATTCTCCCATGAAAGCTTATGGTCGTTCCAAGTTATCTAATCTTCTATTTACGTATGAACTCCAGCGTTTTTTTGAAGTTAATGGTATGGATAGCCGGGCTGTAGCAGCCCATCCCGGTGTTTCTCAAACCGAGCTCTTTCGTTATTTGGATGAAAAGTGGTATTTCCGGTTAGTGCGACCATTGTTCAACGCCATTACCCAGGATAGCACCATGGGAGCCCTGCCTCAGATCCGAGCATCAGTTGACCCGGATGTGAAAGGCGGTGAGTTTTTTGGTCCTTCTGCCTTCTTTGAGATGAAAGGTTTTCCTGTTCAGGTGCATTCCAATCGTGCATCTAACAACCGGGAACATGCCCGCAGGTTGTGGGAAGTTTCGGAGAGGTTAACAGGGATAAAATTCGCATAATCAACAATCAAATAAACACCTGTTGAAACGGGCACAACGATTCATGGCTTGTTTTCCCTGTCGCACAAAAACCAATTGCTTTGCTCAGAAAGGTTTGGAACGATTTTATTCATTCATCAATCCCAGCACGTTTCCTGCCATAACCTGAATACCCGTTTCTATGGTTTTTTCGTAATCGGGATTCAGGAATGGTGAATGGAGGGGCCAGGGTTCTTTGCCTTCAGCTTTCAGTTGTTGCATCAGTCCAGGGCTTGTGCTGCCCAGCCAGATCAGGCAGATCGGGATTTTTTCCGGGGTACGGCCGTATTTGCCAAAATCTTCTGCAACCATAGCCGGGTTAGTTTTTACAATATTCTCCTGACCAATGATCTCCGAAGCAAATCCCCCAATTTTGTTGTAAAGTTCTGGGTTATTTAAGACAGGTGGTGTTTCAACCTTCTTGACATTCACTTCAGGCAGCTGGTCATCGGGCATTGCTGCCATTTGCGCTGCAGTTATACTGATTCTTTTGATTGCTTGAATCATTTCTTCAATCACTTTTTCGGAGTAATAGCGCAGGGTGAGTTCCATTCTGACCTCGTCTGGGATGATGTTAGGCCGGGTACCTCCATGAATGGATCCCACTGTGATTACCGCCGGGTCAAGAGGATTGATTTCGCGACTGACAATGGTTTGCAGATCCATTACGATACGTGAGGCAATCACTATGGGATCGATACATTTTTCGGGGTATGCACCATGCCCGCCTTTTCCAAAGACTTTGATTTCAACTGTTTTTACTCCTGCGAAGACAGGTCCTTCCACGAGGCCTATCTGTCCTGATTCTAGCTCCGGATTGATGTGGTAAGCCATGGCATAATCCGGTTTTGGAAACCGGCTGAACAATCCTGCTCTGATTGCCTCATCAGCACCACCACTAACCTCTTCGGCCTGCTGGGCAATAACAATTAATGTTCCTTTCCACAAACTTTGCAGGTTGGTCAGAGTGCGGATAGTCCCGGTCCATACCGCCATATGGATATCATGTCCACAGGCATGCATTACCGGAACTGCCTCGCCGTTTTGATCATCAACTGTTTTAGTGCTGGCAAAATCCAGCCCGGTCTTTTCTTCTACCGGAAGTGCATCCATGTCGGTGCGTAGCATGACAACCGGTCCATTGCCATTTTTTAACACGCCGACAACATTATTCCCTCCCATATTCTCAGTCACTTCAAAACCAACCTTCCTTAATTCGTCAGCCATTCGTTTGGCTGTCTCATATTCCTGAAAAGATAATTCAGGATTTTTATGCAGGTGTTTACAAAGCTCCATGGCGTAACCGGTTTGAACCCGGGCTTCTTCCCGGATTTTTTCAGTATGTTGTGAGAAAGCATTATTTTGAATGGCCATAGCTGTAAGTATGAAAAAAATTTTGTGATTCATTGGTTTATTTTTCATCAAAAGAGAATAATGAATTACGAATTGCGAATTTTAGGTTTCATAAAAATACCATCGAATACAACCTAATTTTAAAGAGATAAAAAATTACGTAACTTGTTTCCGGAGTCACATGTTCTCTTTGGAGGATACGGAATCCGTGAATACAGTGTTCTTAGTTAAGAATAGGAGTGAGGATAAGATTCCGGTACATTACTTTTCCGTGGTCTCCCTGCAGGTAGATGGGACCGGGTTTGAATACATCGGCGATGATTGCTCCGCCGGTTGGGCCGTAAGCCGGTTGATTGTCGATGATGGTGGTTCCATTCAGTTTGACGGTTACATGGCGGTTATACAGGGTAATATCCATGGTTTGCCATTCATCGGCAGGTTTTTCAGCTGACACGGTTGGTGCTACGCGGCTGTATAACCCTCCCATATTGTGAGAATCCAGCTCCTTGCCGTATGAGTCGAGTACCTGGATTTCATACATTCCCCTCAGGTAGATACCGCTATTGCTGCCTTTGGGAATATTTACCTCCAGCTTCAGGTTGAAGTCTTCAAATTCTTTTTCGGTACGGATATTTCCATAAGAGATCCTTTCACCTTCTTTTTGCACCGGATCGTTCACAAGTACTCCGTCGATTACTTTAAATCCGTTGACTTGTCTGGGATTGATTAACCTCCAGCCGGCCAGATCTTTCCCGTTAAAGAGCTCGATAGGTTTGCCATATTTCACTTTTGACAGGTTGGGAGCAGAGGGAACAGGAGGTAGTTTCCATGCTTCAAATTTTGTATGATTAACGCTCATCTGGTCACGTGCCGGGGAAATAGCAACGCCGGTAATTTTTTCTCCATTCAGTGAGAACCGATAAGTTTGTGTACTTACGAATTTTCTCGTGTATTCATCCCTTGTTCCCATGCGTCGTTCATTTACACGGGTGACTACCAATGTTTTGTTGTCTTCAAAATAAACGTCGGCAACAGGAAGTACGCTACCCCCCTGCCAGAGCAGTTCTGCGTCGAGATATCCCTTGTCTTCATTCACATGTAACCAGCCCACCGATCCCCCATCGATGGCGATGGTCCACATGCCATAAAAATTTTTTTGTGAATTTTGCCCATTCACGAAAAGAGCAGTGAATAAAACTGCTACAACCAGAGATGATAATTTCTTCATTTTTAATACGTTTAATGTTTACAAATTTACATGTAGCAAAAGTATGAAAAAGATTGAAAGAGGCTGGTCTGCAGGGGAAAGAATAACAGCAATAAATTGATCAGGAAATTTTTATCCCGAATTTCCGGAGTAAAAGATTTTGCCAGCCAGACAAATATCCTGATGTTATGGGGGAGTAATTCATGCAAAACCCGTTGAGGATAAAGAAGTGAGCAGCGGTAAAAAACATACACATGAATGATTTAAATCAATGTGGTTTTGGTAGGATACCTTTAAAAATCTTATGTATTTTAGCAGTTCAACAATCCGGTATTTCTGCCGGGTTGCAAGACGATATACCAAATGAAAAGAGAAGAAGCTTATCAAGAGATCATACAGTTGAGAAGGGAGTTGGAGGAGCACAACTACAGGTATTATGTTCTGGCGCAACCGACAATCAGTGATTTTGAGTTTGATATGAAACTCAGGAATTTGGAGGAACTGGAGAAGGAGTTTCCTGAGTATGCTGACTCCCATTCTCCCACCCAGCGGGTTGGTAGTGATATCAGCAAAGCATTTGAACAGGTTGCTCACCGTTATCCGATGCTTTCACTTAGCAATACCTATTCGGAAGGGGAGCTCAGGGATTTTGATAACCGGGTAAGGAAGCTTATAGGCCAGGATTATACATATGTTTGCGAATTGAAATTTGATGGTTCTTCCATCAGTTTATTATATGAACAAGGTAAACTGCGGCGTGCAGTGACGCGGGGTGACGGAGTGAAGGGAGATGATGTTACTGTGAACATACGGACCATTCGTTCCATACCACTTGTTTTACGAGGGCATGATTATCCTGAGGTTTTTGAGATCAGGGGAGAGATTTTGCTGCCTTTTCGTGTTTTTGAAGAGTTGAATATGGAACGGGAAGAATCAGGTGAGTTGTTGTTTGCTAATCCAAGAAATGCTGCAGCAGGGACGTTGAAGATGCTGAATCCCGCGGTGGTAGCTTCCCGTAAGCTGGATGCCTGTTTCTATTCAGTGATGGGCGACCGTTTGCCTTCAGACGGACATTTTGAAACATTGAATAAAGCTGCGGAATGGGGATTTAAAATTTCCCGGGAGATGCAACTTTGTCAGAACCTGGACATGGTTTTTAACTACATCAGGAAGTGGGATCAGGAACGCCACAAGTTACCGGTAGCTACCGATGGAGTGGTGATCAAGGTGGATTCACGACGTTTGCAGGAAGAGCTGGGATATACGGCAAAGTCGCCACGATGGGCTGTTGCTTTTAAATTTAAAGCAGAAAGTGCCACTACCGTATTACGTTCGGTTTCTTACCAGGTAGGACGTACCGGAGCTGTAACTCCTGTGGCCAATTTCGATCCGGTGTTAATTGCCGGGACTGTTGTGAAAAGGGCTTCTCTACACAATGCCGATTTCATTAAAAACCTTGATTTGCATTTAAATGACACGGTTTTCGTCGAAAAAGGTGGTGAGATCATCCCTAAGATTACTGCCGTTGAAACGGGGAAAAGACATCCCATGGCACAGCCTGTTGTATTTATCGAAAAATGTCCTGAATGTGGAACTCCACTCGTGCGAAAAGAAGGAGAAGCAGTGCATTATTGTCCGGATGATTCGGGTTGTCCTCCACAAATCAGAGGGGAAATGGAACATTTTGTAAACCGCAGGGCAATGGACATTGACGGTTTGGGAGCAGAAACTATCGAATTGCTCTACACGCGTGGACTGGCCAAAGGTATTGCCGATCTTTACCTGTTGGAGAAAGACCAGCTGGCTGCGTTGGAACGAATGGGAGAAAAGTCGGCACAGCGAATTCTCGAAGGATTGGAAGCATCGAAGAGCGTGCCGTTTGAACGGGTTCTTTTTGCTCTGGGTATCCGGTATGTGGGCGAAACAGTTGCTAGAAAATTAGCCAAAGTGGTGCATTCCATCGAAAACCTGGCCCAAAAAACCAAAGAAGAATTGATGGAAATAGATGAGGTGGGAGAACGGATCGCCGAAAGTATAGTTGAATATTTTTCAAGACCCGAACACCTGGAGATGATCCGTTTTTTAAAGTCAAAGGGATTACAATTTCAACTGAGTGAAGAGCAATCGGGGAACCGGACAGATAAGCTGAAGGGATTAAGTATCCTGATTTCGGGAACTTTTAAAAACCATACCCGGGAAGAACTGAAGGAGTTGATTGAGCGGCATGGAGGTAAGAATGCAACATCGGTTTCAAAGAAAACCAATTACCTGTTGGCGGGAGAGAATATGGGGCCAATCAAACTGGAAAAAGCTGATAAACTCGGTATTGCCATAATTTCCGAAGAAGAGTTTGTCCGGATGATTACAGAATAATGGGGTAGTAAGAACGAGCATCCCGATTCAACCGGACAAACGGGCGGAATTGAATGAAGGACGAATGTCCAATTATGAATGACGAGACGAGCAGCAGGATCAATTTAAACACAAACGGACAGGATTAACAATGTGCGAGTTTTATCGAAATGAGCTTGTGTATTCTATCGATAACCTTTTAAAATAAACGATTGGATGAAGGAAATTCCTTTATAAATTAACAATCGGAGAAAATGAAAATGCTGTTTCTTGTATATTTTTTTTGCAATTCATTAACTTTGCGTTTTTACGAATGAAGCTGCTTAAAAAATATGCTTACCGGAAACTTCAAAAAATGGCTGCAAATGTCAGGCGCAGTGTGAAGTTACCAGATCCTGATGCAGTCAGGAAGGTGGGGGTTTTGTGGCAACCAACTGAAATACAGGCATTTCATTATGTGCAAAATTATTTCACCGGTCAGGGGGTCATTCTACGGAATCTTTGTGTGTATACCCAAAAGCCTCTGGAAGGAGCAGGAGCCAACGCCATCACTCCGAATGATTTAAACTGGCTTGGATTTCCAGGTGGAGGGATGGTCGATGATTTTATTGGAATTGATTTTGACTTGTTGCTCAACATTTCTCTGGAACAGAATTTGATTTTCGATTACCTGACTGCGCTTAGCAAAGCAACATTTAAGATTGGTTGGTCAACGGAAAAGATCAACTTTTTTGACCTGAATATTAACATTTCCGGGAATAGAAATGCGTTATATCTCGCTCAGCAACAAATTTTCTATCTTCGGCAATTGAATGAAAAATCATGCATATGAAACATCCATTTAGGGGTACAGGAGTAGCGTTGGTTACACCATTCACCGCGGATAACACCATTGATTATAAAGCCCTTGGTCAGATCATTGACAACCAGGTGAAAGGGGGAATAGATTATTTGGTAGCCCTGGGAACAACAGCCGAGAGTTCAACGTTAACAACAGCTGAAAAGGCGGACGTTGTTCGGTTTGTGAAAGTCAGGAAGGGAAACCTTCCGTTGGTGGTGGGTATGGGTGGCAACTGTACCCGAACCATACTTGAACAGATTGAAAGTTTTAATTTTGAGGGAGTTGATGGGATTCTGGTTGTGACTCCCTATTATAATAAACCCTCACAGGAGGGAATGTTCAGGCACTATTCAGCTATTGCCAGGGAGAGTCCGGTTCCTGTAATTTTGTACAATGTTCCAACGCGTACGGGGGTTAATTTAGAGGCAGAAACAGTCATCCGGTTGGCTGAATCGAATGAAAAAATTGTTGCAGTAAAGGAGGCTTCCGGAATTTTATCACAGATTACTCGTATAAATAAATATACTCCCTCTCATTTTTCGGTAATTTCCGGTGATGATGTACTGGCTTTTCCCATTGTATCTATTGGGGGCGTTGGTGTAATATCTGTAACTGCCAATGCTCTGCCCGGGAAAGTCAGCCGCATGATACAATTGGCCTTGGAGGGTAAATATGATGAAGCCCGGGAATTGCATTTCGAATTGATTGAACTCTTCAGACTGTTGTTCAAGGAAGGGAATCCGGGTGGAGTGAAAGCTTTGCTGACCATTCAGGGAATCATTCAGAATGAGCTGCGTACTCCATTATTTCGGATAAGTGAAAGCACATACCGTGAAATTGAAGAGGCTTATCGGAAATTAATCTGAATGATATCAGGTAAAAGCTTCAACTCTAATTTTTTGGTTTGAAAATAGAAAACTTTTATCTACTTTTGCGCCGGTAATTTTAAGCCGTTGTTATTTATGCAATGCTGCGGTTTAAACATGGTAAAATTTTAAAATTTATAAAATGTATTTAACACCGGAAAAGAAGTTGGAGTTCTTTGCACAGTATGGCAAAGATGAAAAAGACACAGGAAATGCAGAAGCACAAATTGCTTTATTCTCTTACAGAATCAATCACCTGACCAATCACCTGAAAGAAAACAAGAAAGATTTCAGTACACGACGGGCATTGATTAAGCTTGTAGGAAAGCGACGCAGGTTACTTGATTATTTAAAGGAAAAAGAGATTGAACGTTATCGTTCGATCATTGAAAAGCTAAATCTGCGTAAATAATATATTGGGAAAGGCAATACTACATTGCCTTTCTTTTTTGTATATTGCAAAACCTCACCACCCATTGTAATTTATAAACATTTTCAATTTATTTAAAGAATTATGGTAAATGTAATAACAAAAAGAATTGAACTGGCTGATGGCAGGGAGATTACCATAGAAACCGGCAAGTTGGCCAAGCAGGCTGATGGAGCTGTTGTGGTTCGAATGGGTGAAACCATGGTGCTTGCAACCGTTGTTTCAGCTAAAGAAGCAGGTGAAGATGTGGATTTTATGCCACTTTCGGTAGATTATCGCGAGAAATTTTCGGCTGCAGGCCGATTTCCCGGAGGATTTTTGAAGCGGGAGGGAAGGCCTTCGGATGAGGAAATATTAGTTGCACGTTTGGTTGACCGGGCATTACGTCCACTGTTCCCGGAAGATTATCATGCTGAAACAGCTGTAATGATCTCTTTGATTTCGGCGAACAAGGAAGATTTGCCGGATGCCCTGGCTGGCCTGGCTGCCTCGGCAGCTCTTGCTGTTTCCGACGTGCCATTTGAAACACCAATCTCTGAAGTGCGTGTCGGGCGTGTTAACGGACAGTTTGTAATCAACCCAACCCACTCCCAGTTGAATGAGTCTGACATGGATATTATGGTGGGCGCCTCGTACAACAATATCATGATGGTTGAAGGGGAGATGAGTGAAGTTTCCGAAGAGGAAATGCTCGAAGCCATCCGTTTTGCTCACGAAGAAATTAAAGGTCACTGTCAAGTTCAGGAAGAGCTGGCTGCTGAATTAGGTGTTGTTAAACGTGCATATTGTCATGAAACCAATGATGAAGAGCTTCGGGAAAAGGTAAAAACCGGTTTGTATAGTAAATGTTACGCTATTGCCCGGGAGCAGATTGCCGATAAGCAGGCACGGTTAGCTAAATTTGAAGCATTACGTGATGAGTTTATTGAAGCATACAAAGAAGACAATGCCGGGAATGAGGAACTGGATCTGGAATTACATGAGAAGTTAATAAAAAAATATTATCACGATGTAGAAAAAGAGGCTATGCGCCGGATGATCCTGGATGAAAAAATCAGGCTTGATGGAAGAAAAACCGATGAGATCAGGCCTATCTGGGGAGAGGTGGATTTTCTTCCTGGTGCGCATGGATCTGCCCTGTTTACACGAGGTGAAACCCAGTCGCTGACCTCAATCACCCTCGGTACCAAGATGGATGAAAAAATTATTGATAATGTTACTGTCCAGGGCAAGGAAAAGTTTCTGCTTCATTATAATTTTCCACCTTTTTGTGTGGGCGAACCGAGAACCCCTCGCGGCCTCAGTAGGCGCGAAATCGGACACGGAAACCTGGCACACCGGGCATTGAAGAAAATGATTCCCACAGATTTTCCATACATAATTCGTGTTGTTTCTGACATTCTGGAGTCAAACGGTTCATCCTCCATGGCTACAGTTTGTGCCGGAACAATGGCTATGCTGGATTCTGCCTTAAAAATGAAAAGCCCGGTTTCGGGTATAGCCATGGGACTTATAACCGATAAAGATTCGAATAAGTATGCTATCCTTTCCGATATCCTTGGCGATGAGGATCACCTGGGCGATATGGATTTTAAAGTGGCAGGTACAGTGAATGGAATTACAGCTACTCAAATGGATATCAAAGTTGACGGGCTTTCATATGAAGTTCTCTCACAGGCTTTGATGCAAGCTAAGGAAGGAAGACATTTCATCTTAAATAAGATGCTCGAGATCATTCCTGAACCACGTGCTGAGTTTAAACCCAACGTACCAAGAATTGAAGTGGTTGAAATTCCCAAAGACATGATCGGTGCAGTGATCGGACCTGGAGGGAAAATTATCCAGGCAATACAGGAAGAAACCGATACCGTGATTGTTATTGAGGAAATTGATAACATGGGCCGGGTAGAAATATCCGGTGCAGGAATTGAAGCTGTTGAAGCTGCTATCAAGCGTATTAAATCAATTGTCGCAGTTCCTGAAGTTGGAGAAATATATACCGGAAAGGTGAAGTCGGTCGTTTCTTTCGGCGCATTTGTTGAGATCATTCCCGGAAAAGACGGATTACTTCATGTTTCAGAAATGGCATGGGAACGTGTGGAATCGGCAGAAGATTTTACCAAAGAGGGAGATATGCTGGAAGTGAAATTGATAGGTGTTGACGAAAAAACAGGCAAATTAAAACTTTCACGCAAGGCATTGTTACCCAAACCTGAAGGGTATGTAGAAAGACCACCCCGTGGTGACCGTCCTCCCCGCAGGGATGATAACCGCCGCGGTAACGATTACAGAGACCGTCGCGATAATGACCGCCGTGACAATGACTACCGAGACCGGAGAAAACCACGCCGTGATTATTAAGATCGGTTAGATGAAACGAGCATGTCGTATATGAGTCAAAAACATGATTAAAATATGCGAGTCCATCTTATACCATAGGAAATAATACATTTTAATAGGATGAAACACCCTTGATTACTAATGATGGGAGTTTCATCTTTTTTTTTAATCAGGCAATTATTAACAGATGAATATTTTTAAGTTTGGAGGCGCTTCGGTAAAAAGTGCCGACGCAGTACGTAATCTGGCAAAAATAATTAACAGTAACCAGGAAAACCTCGTGGTAGTTATTTCTGCCATGGGGAAAACAACCGATCTGCTCGAAACACTGGTGAAAGCTTACTTTGAGAAAAAGGAGCTGAAGAGGGAAATATTCAGGCAGTTTAAAGATTTTCACGCTGATATCTGTTCCCGGCTTTTTCCCCTGGGGCAAATGCCTGACTATGTAACAGAACTGTTCGATGAGCTGGAAGAAAAACTCTGGAGGACTCCTTCACTTGATTATAATTATGAGTATGACCAGGTGGTTCCCTTTGGTGAGTTGGTGTCTACGCGCATCGTCAGCGAATACCTGAATGTTTCCGGGAGATCAAACCAGTGGATTGATATTCGTCTATGCATTCGTACCGATGATATGTACCGGGATGCAACCATTGATTGGGAACTAACCGGAGAACTCTGCCGGGAAACATTCACTTTTAGTAAGTACAACCTTTATATTACCCAGGGATTTATCGGATCTACCCCGGCAAATATTACTACTACTCTCGGAAGGGAAGGTTCTGACTTCACTGCTGCTATATTGGGAAATGTACTTGATGCAGAAAGCGTTTCTTTTTGGAAAGATGTTCCCGGCGTTTTGAGTGCCGACCCGAAAAAGATGAAAGAGACTTCAAAGATTGATTCCCTTTCCTATCGTGAAGCCGTGGAAATGACACATTCAGGAGCAAAAATTATTCATCCTAAAACGATGAAGCCACTTCACAATAAAGGTATTCCCCTCTATGTGAAGTCGTTTTTGTCGCCAAATGATCCGGGAACAATCATCCATGAAATCGACCATAAAATCCAGTTGCCACCGATCTTTATTTTCCGTGAGAACCTGGTTTTGATAACCCTTTCTCCTAAAGATTTCTCTTTTATTAATATTGAGGATATCGACAGGGTGGTTAATTTTCTGGTTGAAAACCGGGTGAAAGTTACCCTAATGCAGCAGTCGGCCATCGACCTGAACCTGGTACTCGATGCCGGAGAGGCCGACTGGGACTGGCTCATGAAAGAGCTGGCCCCATACTATACCATCCGGTATAATACTGGATTGACATTGATCACCATCAGGCATTATACTGAAGAGGTACTCGACTGGCTGGTAAAAGAAAAAGATATTTATCTGGAACAACATAGCAGACTTACCGCAAGAATGCTTGTGAAAGAATAGATTTTAACAGGATGAAAAAGAGAGGTTTGATTTTACAATCTTCCTCTCTTTTTTATTCAGTTCCCATGTTTTTTTATATCCGACTAAAGAAGATAATGATCGGAAAGTAAAGCGTGAATTAGTGTGTTTTACTTTTTTTTATCTTCCCGTTAATCAGCTTCGCCCATTTTTCCGCCATTTGTAATTGGCCGGAAAGGGTTAAGTTATCATACTCATTGTTGTAGAATTCAATATATTCTTCTCGATTATTTTTATCGATAGGATATAGGCAAAGCTCCAGCTTTTTAATTGCAGAAAAATTTTCCTTCCCCTCGGAAATCTCATGCGATGAATTTAATATTTTACAATTTCTGATCTCTTTGAGATGAATGGCATGCTGGCTTTCCCGGTTCTCGTTTCTTTTGTAAAAAAAGAGGTAATCGGCCATGTTATCCAGCCCAACAACAAAATTGTACCCAAAATCGTACTGGGTTATATAACAATTTTTGTGAACAGCTAATTCGTTGATGTGCTGCAATAATTTTTTCTTTTTTCTTTTTTTTGAAATACCGGAAAGAATAAACGGTAGTGTAACAATAGCAATAAATACAATTGTTACTGTAATTGTTCCTGAATCCATTGTATTTGATTTTAAAATGAAACAAAAAAATCCCTGCAGAAATAATCAGAGACTGTTTTGATTTTGTTTTTTAGAAATATTTTGATCTGTTTTTTGCTCAGACAAGGCAAAATTGACGCGAATAGCCATAGCTATTTAAGAAAATTTTGCAGCAGCATGAGTGAAAAAGATGCAAAATAGAATAAGTGGGAAAATTTAAAACAGTCTCTCAGATTATCCTACAGAATCCCTTGCATTTTTCAGCATGTAACAGATTCAAAATAATCACCAGAAGTTGTGAAAAGGAAATAGTAAATTTGCTTTTCGCAGCCTGACAGGAAAATTAAGTGATTGAAAGGAGTAGTTGACAAAAGATTCCGACAGGATGCGTTCGAATGTCTTGAGAATTCCAGGCGTAAATTTATGTCCGGTTATGGAATTTGAATTTGAACAATTGGAAGAGGTAAATACCGGTGTTTCTTCAGGTATGGTAAAACTAAACGGATTAGTCTGATCTGAGTAGTACCACGAAGATTTTTCTGAATCATCATAATTTATTCCATGCAACTCATTAGTTGCATAAAATCCATATGTGACATACAATCCCAGGCAAATCAGGATTGATACTATAGAAATCCCTGATATTTTACATGTTTTCCGCACAGTGCAAAGATACACAATTTGCCTGTATGAATTGTATTCATATTTTTTTGAATGATTTGATCAGGGATTTGCAGAATCTATTTTTAATGTAATTTTGAAAGCGTTTAGCTGACCCATTAGAAGTAAACCACCAAACAGGGGGTGAGGATGTTATTGTGGTTACCTGCAGGTTATAAGAACAGAATAGTAATCTGATTTGTTTTTTTGTATTAATGTCGATTATAAGCACAGTTGATTTGTGTGGGTTACATCGAGGTGAAAGGTACCTGATTTGTTATGGTGGTATAAAAGAAATTAAATTGTTTTTATATGAACTCGAAAAAGGTTTTGCCGGTTGCTATTGGTTTTTTGGTGTTGATTACTGTTTTTCTGGTGATTGGCAAAAAGGCCGGTTGGTTAGGGAAGGAATTTGCCGTTAAGGTATCGACCCGAAATGTAGAAATGAAAACCATTCAGGAGTATATCACGGCGAACGGGAAGATTCAGCCCCAAACTGAGGTGAAGATCAGTCCTGATGTTTCGGGTGAGATCATTGAGTTATTTGTTGCGGAGGGGGATCAGGTGAAGCAGGGGGATCCGCTTTGTGTGATCAAGCAGGACATGTACATTTCCGCATTGAACAGGGCTGAAGCGGCATTAAATTCTTATAAAGCACGGTTAGCTCAGGCTGAAGCTCAACAAATTGAAAAAGAGTTGGCCTTTAAACGTGCCAAACAGCTTTATGAATCAAACACCATACCTGTTTCTGAGTATGAAACGGCTGATGCAGCATTTAAGATTGCAGAGGCGAATGTCCGCACTTCGATGTTTGAGATCAAGAGTGCTGAAGCATCGGTGGAGGAAGCAAGGGAACAATTGACAAAAACACGAATTTTCGCTCCGATTTCAGGAATTGTTTCATCGCTTATCGTCGAAAAGGGGGAGCGGGTAGTTGGAACAAATATGTATGCAGGAACTGAGATGATGATCATTGCTGAACTTGATAAAATGGAAGTACAGACCGAAGTGAATGAGAACGATATTGTGAAAGTTTCTCTTCGGGATACAGCACTGGTTGAGGTGGACGCATACCGGGACCGGAAATTTAAGGGGGTGGTTACCGAAATTGCCAATTCAGCCAGAACAACCGGTACTTCTACCGATCAGGTTACGAATTTCGATGTTAAGGTATTTCTTCTCCCTGAATCATATGCCGATTTGGTGGATTCAACCTTGCAAAAAAGATACCCTTTCCGGCCGGGGATGTCGGCTACTGTTGATATCCTGACCAACACCCGGAAAGATGTAATTACAGTACCAATTGCAGCGGTAACAACCCGGGTTACTCCATTGAAAAAAGAGGAAGGGCCAGATAAGGAACCATCTGCCGGTCTGGCTCAAAAGGAACGAAGAGAAGAGGTGGTTTTTGTCTTTCAGGATGAAAGAGCCAGGCAGGTTAAGGTAGAAACCGGTATTCAGGATAATGTAAGTATCGAAATCTTTAGCGGACTGGCTGAAGGGGATGAAGTAATAGTTGCTCCTTATAATGCGATCAGTAAAACTTTAAATGATAGTATGCTGGTAAAAGTTGTACCTGAAGCAGATTTGTTTAAATAGTTATTCCACAAAATAATCCCTGGAAGCAATTTCTTTGACGTTGGTCATCTCAATCCGGGTTATGGTTAACTTTGATTTTTCTTCCATTTTGTGTCCATTGAACAGGTATGTTTTATTTAGCAACATAGCTTCGGGTTTCAGCTGTGAGAAGGTAACCTCAAAATGGTAAGTCACGTTTTCAAAATAATTGGTATTACCGGCTCCAACTGCCAGTGATTTTCCCTGTCGGTTCTGTATGGCTGATTCTGCCGATCCCACAATTTTTTTTACAGCATAATCTTCTTTATTGATGGTGATCTCACCCTGAAAGGTTGTTGCATGAAAATCTTGTGATCCTTCAGGTGTAGGTTTAGACTGACTGAATGCAATTACCCAGTCTGACTCTCTTTCTGTGTCCTGTTGGTTGATTTGCTTCAGTTCAAATTGATCAAGCAGATCGGGATTCAGTACTGAGGAGGAAGAACGTACCCAGTCCAGTTCAAGTATTTCGTCGAAATTCAGGAATCCTGTTGAAAAACTATAATCCGGTTCATTCTTTTTTATTTGGTAATTTCTCATTTGAAATGCATCGGTTTTTGAGGGGTGACGATAACCTGTTTTGTCGAATATCCAGATTTCTGCATTTTCCGTTATGCGGGTGGTATCGTTTACAATTTTTTCATGTTGTAGTTCGCCTATCATGTTGAACGGACCTCCCAGATAATTATAAGGTGTATTTTCTGAAGCCATGCGCAGGATTCTGATTAAAACCTTTGATTGGGCAGCAATGTCAATATCCTGGATATCGTATGACTGGGGTTCCAGCTTGATGATATTGAACTCCCGGGTAAAGAGTCCGGCAACAGGGAATTTTTTATTTTTATATCCGATAGCTGAGAAGTAGATATCACCTGTTGCCATTTCCTGCGGAATTTTCAATTGAAAATTTCCTTTTTCATCGCTGGCAGTTCCATAAAAAGTGTTCTCTATGCCAATGTTTGTAAAGGAAATAATTTCATTTGTTTCTTCATTAATTACTATCCCTTTTACGGTATGTGCAATTCCAGTTTCTGTTTGAGCAGAAATGGATTGAGCCAGAAAAATCGCAAGTATTAAGACCAGGTATCTTTTCATTCGATCAAATTGTTTTGTCAATATGCATTAAATTTCAATAAAAGTAATAAATTTCATACAAATCACTTAAATTATAACGTTACAATACCGAATTATTATTTGTTATATTTGCTTCATACAAAAATAAAAATTATGGGATTTCGAAATACTATACTTCTTTTGCTGGTTATATTCTTTTTTTTCGCTGGTTGTGTTTCGAAAAAGAAGTTTATTGAGATGCAGGATGGTCGCATGAGGGCAGAGGAGTCTGTCCGGCAATTGACAGAGGAAAATAATGCAAGGGCCGCCCGGATTAATGCGATGGTTCGTGATTTCGAAGTCATGAAGAATGAGCTGATGGGAAGCAATGCCGAAAAGGATCAGTATATTGATCAATTGAACCGGGAAATTGCCGGATTAAAGGATCAGCTGGATAAGCAGGTTGAGTCGTTGCAGGAGAAGAATTTTGCCTTTAGTTTTGAGCAGGACAGGCTTTCGGAGACTTTGGAGGAGAGGGAGCGAACCATTCGTTCGCTTGAATCAAAGATACAGGAGATGAACCAGGAAACTTCCAGGCAGGCCTCACTACTCAGTGACAGAAATATTCGGATAGGCACTCTCGGTGATCAGCTATCTCTTCTTGAAGCAGAAAAGGTGAAGGGAGAGCGGTTAAATGAGGAATTGCAGGAGAAGCTTCAGCGTGCCCTGGTTGAGGCTGGTGAGCTTAAGAAGCAGATACAGGAGAGGGATGAGACCATTACCCGGTTACAAAACAATGTAAATTTGCTGAAACGGGAGTTGGGAGGAAATGAATAGGAATGATTATTAATCCAAATAATTTGATTTAAAATGAAGAAATTTGCATTACTATTACTGACCCTGGTGATTTTTGGTCAGGCGTTTGCTGCTGGTGGCAGCTGGAAACCCTTGTTTAATGGCAAGAATTTAGATGGCTGGAAGATTCATGGCACTGAAAAGTGGTATGTTGATAATGGGTTGCTTATTTGTGAAAGCGGGCCGGATAAGGAGTATGGTTACCTGTCAACCGAAAAGTTTTACGATGATTTTGAGCTGAAGCTTCAATTTTTACAGGAGGCTGATGGAAATAGCGGAGTATTTTTGCGTTCAACATTTGAAGGCACAAAGGTTTCGGGCTGGCAGGTAGAGGTCGCGCCTCCTAATCATGATACCGGAGGGATTTATGAATCCTACGGCCGGGGCTGGCTGGCTCAGATCCCGGATGAAAAGGAGAATATTTTAAAGATGGGGAAATGGAACACCATGAAGATCCGTGTAGAGGGGGGGCATGTTACCACCTGGCTTAACGGAAAGCAGATGGTTGATCTGGTTGATGAAAAAATTGCTGAAGGGAAAGGATCGATAGCATTACAAATACATTCAGGTGGCGGCATTAAGGTGAGCTGGAAAAATTTAAAAATCCGGGAGCTTTAGGTTCAGTCGGCTGGCTTTATTTGTTTTTATACATTTCGTAGTAATATTTGATGGACGCTCTTACCTCATATTCGGTGGCGGTATAGGGTAATATATTTTGCGCATTGAACCATACCATAAAGGAGTCAGCTTCGGCTTCGTTTGTGTGGGTGAGTTTCATCACCATTTCCTTGTTATAGTTCAATGAGTGCATTTCCCAATTACGTTGCAGGAGCATGGCTTCGCGAACTTCTCTTTTTTCTTTTTCTTTTCCGCTGAGGTAATATTGCCAAAAGGATACCGGGTTGAAAAGTGCAGCCAGTATGGGTGGTTTCTCATGGAAAGCATTCCCGCGCAATTCAGGTGAAATATCTACCGGCTTCCCTGTTCCCAGGTTCATTTCCAGTTTGGGGCTTTCGCCTTTTACTTCCACTTCGTTTACCGGATAACTACGGGGGTTCATGGTGAATGATAATGTTTCCTGTCCCATGTAGCCGACAGGAAGGTAAATTACTTCATTCTGAAATCCAATGGATGTAACAGTCAGGCTGTCGATGTTGAGTACATCGAGTATAAAATAGCCATCGCTGTTAGTAATGGTGCCACTCCTGTCGCGGTTGTTAAAGACGTTGGCATAAGGAACTGCAGTACTGTCTGCAATACTGATAATCCTGCCTTTTAACCGAATCAGGATTGGATCGATCAGTCCGGGATCGGTCTGTGCCAGGCTTTTTTGCCCGGCAACCCATATGATAAACAGTCCGGTAATTAAAATGAATCTCATCCTTATATGAATTGACTTCAAAAATATGGAAAAGATTTCTTACCTGTATGATCTGCCCATATTTTGCTTGTATTTTAACAAGTTTTAATTCAGTATAATGATTGGACGTCCCGTAATGATGTGGATTCTTATCGTTTGCCGGCTGAGGTTTTCGAAATGATTTGCCAAACGGTTTATAAAAAGATTATTTTGGGCACCAATCATTTCAGTTGGTCGTCTGTTTTAACGCAGATATCCTATCTTCCAGCACTTTAATATTTGCTTGGGCGTCAGCTTGTTTGGCTTTTTCTTTTGCTACTACCTCTTCCGGTGCCTGATGAACAAAACGTTCGTTTCCCAGCTTTTTCATCACAGAGTTCAGGAAACCCCTGGCGTAATTTAATTCTTCTTCCAATTTTTTCAACTCTTCTTTGGCATCAATAAATTCATGGGTTGGGACAAAGAAGTTGGTTGATTTTACCCGAAACGAAGCAGCTCCTTTTACCTCTTCGGCTACCTGGTCGAATGTTGAAAGGTTTGCCAGCTTTATTAAAACCGGAGCGAATTGAGTTTCGAATCCTTTGTCGCCCTGTTGGATTTTCAGTTCGAGGATTTCTTTGTTGGGGATGTTTTTTTCTTTTCTGATGTTTCGTATTCCTGAGATGGTTTCTTTTATATTTTCAAATGCTTCGAGCAGTTTCGGATTGTATTGTTTCACTTCCGGAGTCCGGCTGATCATGATGCTTTCCCCCCGTTTCCGTTCTTTCAGCATTTGCCAGATTTCTTCTGTAATGAATGGCATGAAGGGGTGCATCAGCCTGAGTAACTGGTCGAACAGGTTTAATACTTCCTCATATGTTTTTTGATCGATAGGTTGTTGGTATGAAGGTTTTACGATTTCCAGGAGCCAACCCGAAAATTCATCGCGCACGGTAGTATAAACTGTCATCAATGCTTCAGAGATGCGGAATTGGTCAAACTGTGTATTGAGTATTTCTGTGACCAGGCTGAGTTTATTTTGGAACCACAACAGGCCTAGTTTTGAGTGTTCCGGTTGTTCCAGTTCTGGAACTACCTTCCAGTTTTTAACCAGGCGGAATGCGTTCCAAATTTTTGTTGCAAAGCCTGCTCCCTGCCGGGGCAGGTTCTCGTCGAACAGCAGATCACCGCCGGCGGGAGAGCACAGCAACATACCCACACGTACCCCGTCGGCACCATATTTGGTAATAAGATCGAGCGGATCGGGAGAGTTACCCAGTGATTTTGACATTTTCCGGCGTTGGGAATCCCTCACCATGCCTGTGAAATATACGTTTTTAAAAGGAAAATTCTGGCGGTATTCATAACCTGCTATAATCATCCTGGCCACCCAGAAAAAAATAATATCGGGGGCTGTTACCAGGTCGGTTGTGGGGTAGTAATAGTTAATCTCGTCATTTTCCGGATAACGGATTCCGTCGAACACCGAAATAGGCCACAACCAGCTTGAGAACCAGGTATCCAGCACATCTTCATCCTGTTTCAGGTCATTGGGTGAAAGGTCTGTATCCCCTGTTTTTCTGATGGCTAATTCCATAGCCTGTTCCTGGGTTTCGGCACAAATAAGGTCTCCGCCGGGTAAATAGTATACAGGTATGCGATGTCCCCACCAAAGTTGACGGCTTATACACCAATCCTTGATATTGCTCATCCAGTGACGATAGATATTTTTGAATTTTCCCGGATGAAACCGGATATTATCATTCAGCACATTTTCCAATGCCGGTTTTACCAGTTCCTCCATTTTAAGGAACCATTGTGTGGAGAGTTTGGGTTCAATGATCACATCGGTACGCTCCGAGAAACCTACTTTGTTTGTATAATCTTCAATTCGGGCCAGGTTACCCTCTTTCTCCAATTGGGGGATAATTTTCTCACGAACAACAAACCGGTCTTCGCCGATAAATAATTCGGCAGCCTGGCTCATGGTTCCGTTATCGTTAAAAATATCGATGGAAGGAAGTTGATGTTTCAGTCCGATTTCGTAGTCGTTGATGTCGTGAGCCGGTGTTATTTTCAGGCAACCGGTACCGAACTCCATATCCACGTATTCATCTTCAATAATTGGTATTGGCCGGTTGATGAGGGGCACCAGCACTTTTTTCCCCTTCAGATGGGAGAACCGTTTGTCGGCTGGATGAACACAAATTGCGGTATCTCCCAGGATTGTTTCCGGACGTGTTGTGGCAATAGTAACAAATCCCTCTTCCCCTTCTATTTTATATTTCAGGAAGTAGAGTTTTGATTTTACTTCTTTATAGATGACCTCTTCATCTGAAAGAGCTGTTTTGGCTGCGGGGTCCCAGTTTACCATACGTACGCCGCGATAGATTAGCCCTTTATTATACAGATCAACAAATACTTTTATAACAGATTCACTTCTGGCTTCGTCCATTGTAAAAGCCGTGCGGCTCCAGTCGCACGAAGCTCCCAGTTTTTTTAACTGTTCCAGGATGATACCCCCATGCTTATGTGTCCAGTCCCAGGCGTGTTTCATAAATTCTTCACGGGTAAGACTGAATTTTGCTATTCCCTCTTCCCGCAGTTTGTTCACTACTTTGGCTTCCGTAGCAATGGAGGCATGGTCGGTTCCTGGTACCCAGCAGGCATTTTTCCCGGTCATTCGCGCACGTCTTACCAGGATGTCCTGGATCGTATTGTTAAGCATGTGACCCATGTGTAAAACACCTGTAACATTCGGAGGAGGAATAACAATGGTGTATGGTTCCCGCTCATCGGGTTCTGAATGAAAAAGGTTTTGTTCAGTCCAGTATTTATACCATTTTTTTTCTACCTCAGCCGGGGAGTACTTGCTAGGAATTTCCATATTCAATGATTCAAAATTTTATAAAAAATTTGGAGTGCAAATGTACAATGAAAAGTTTAAAAGAAAAATTACGAAAACAGGTAAAAAAAAGGCGCTTCAAAAAGAAGCGCCCCAGGTTTGGAAAATTGAACATGTTAATTGCCCCATGTTTTTTCCGTTGAGGCAATCGAAACAAACTGAACATTGTAATTTTTATTGCCTGAGGTTGCGTCCGATTCATAAAGAATGGCAACTACCTCCAACTTATATTCTTCTCCGTTAGTGGCTTTTTTGCCTGGATCGATCCATCCTGAATCGCTTAATCCAAATGAGTATTCCGTATCTTCGTTATCAATTTCCTGGCTCATGAATATCATCTTGTCAGCATCATCGTACAGGCGAATAAAATAACCATCGGCTGATTCAACATGTATCCATTCGATATTTAATTTTCCGTTATCAAAAAAGGTTGTATCGATGTAAACTGCAGCCAGTTCCTTTTCTTCAAGTTTATCTATTATATTTCGGGGAGTTTCATCTTTTTGTGTGCTTGAAATTTTAAAGTTATAATCTCCTGATGGAGGAATAGTGTCACTGTAATCGTTTAGTTCCGGTGAAAGTTTATATACTCTATTGTTTGATTCTTCTGCTTCCAATTTCCATTCACCGTTGTCAGGTCCACTCACCAGTACCGAATCGAGGTCTTTATTAGCCAGTACCCAGAATGAAATTCCATACATTTCAACATCGTCCTGAACAATTTTCTGGATAAACACATCGGGTATGGCATCTAAGGGTGCCGGTTCGGGATCTTCAACACAGGAGGTAACCATAGCTGTCCCCAATAATAATAGCAGGATACTTTTCCACATCATCTTTTTTGTCATCATCATACGTTAAAATTTTAAGTTTGTTTTTACTAAAAAATTCTGACTTTTTAAAAAGCAGAATTGCAATTTTGTTTTCTGTAATAGATGATTCAAAAAGATGTATAGGGGTTGCGTGGAGAGGTAAGAAGAAAGCCGGCTGACAGGTTATCCCATGATCGCACCAATAATTGTAGCACTCATGAGGGAGGCCAGTGTTCCGGCTATCAGTGCGGGGATGCCATATTTTGAGAGCAGCACTCTGCGTCCCGGGGCCAACGCACCTATTCCGCCAATTTGGATACCTATGGATGAGAAGTTGGCAAAACCACATAAAATGTAGGTAGCCATGATGATGGATTTGGGATGAGCAAAAACACCTGAAGCCTTTAATTCGGCCAGGCTGATATATCCAATAAACTCGGTAAGTATTAATTTTTCTCCGAGCAGTCTGCCAACGATAAGGATATCATCGGGACTTACCCCGATCAGCCACATGAGAGGGGCGAAGGTATATCCCAGGATAAGTTGGATAGAAAGGCCGTTATATCTTCCGTTTGTTCCTTCAACGATCATGTCGTTCAGAGTAGTCCATTGGCCGATTTTTCCGATGATAAAATTGAACATGGCAATAAAAGCGATAAAAGTCAGGAGCATACCTGCAACATTGACTGCAAGTTTCACTCCTTCGGTAGTTCCGTTTGTGATGGCATCGAGCACATTACTGCCTATTTTGTCGCGGCTTACTTCTATTTGTTTATTGATTGCACTGGTTGGTGGAACGAGCATTTTTGAGAAAACAATAGCTGCAGGAGCAGCCATTACGGAAGCAGCAAGCAGGTGTTTGGCAAATTCGAGGCGTAACTGCGGATCATTGCCTCCGAGCAGGGCAATATAAGCGGCCAGCACACCTCCGGCCAAAGTGGCCATTCCACCCGTCATTACCAGTAAAATTTCCGACTTGCTCATTTTTTCAAGGTAGGCTTTTATCATCAATGGCGATTCTGTTTGGCCAAGAAAAATATTACCGGCAACAGAAAGAGCTTCAGCGCCTGAGATTTTCAGGGTTTTGGTGAAGATCCAGGCCAGGATGTATACCACTTTTTGGATGATTCCCCAGTAGAACAACAAGCTGGTCAATGCGGAAAAGAATATGATGGTTGGAAGAACCTGAAAAAGGAAGATGAATCCATAGGTGCTGGCATTCATGAGGTCTCCCAGAAGAAACTCGCTGCCAGCTTTAGTGAAATCAAGAATTTTGACGAAAATCTGCCCGAAGAATTCAAATCCTGCGCGTACAAAAGGAATGTATAGCACACCAATAGCCAGTATGATCTGAATAATAATTCCGGTAAAAACGGTACGCCAAGGAATTTGTTTTCGGTTTTTGCTGAGAAGGAAACCTATCAGCAGGAGTACAGCCATGCCAAAAAGCCCATGTAGTATTTGCGTCAATGAAAAGGAGTTATTTTGATTTTCCAATAACAGGATTGCCGAGTGATCAGCACTGTTGCTTTCAAAAGAAATATTTTCGGTTTGTGTTTGAGCTGAATCGTTGATTTGTCCGTGGGATGTTTGAAACAGTAACATACCTGCCAAAAGGAGCAGAAGGGTAAATAATTTCTTCATAAAAAGGAATTAATTTTTTTTACGATGATTGATTTCGTCCCGCAGTACAGAGGCTTTTTCATAATCTTCATTTTGAACAGCTTCATTGAGCAAATCTTCAAGTTCCTGTAATGTGTAACGAGCAAAAGGAGAAGATTCTGTGCTTTCTTTTTTTTGAGCAGGATGACTTTCCCCTTCCGAAAGGCCTTCTTCAGCATCCAGCACAATTCCTGCTTTTGAAAGGATTTCTTCGGTGGTGTAGATGGGACATCTGAAGCGAAGGGCGAGAGCCACTGCATCGGAGGTTCGTGAATCAATTTTTACTTCCTGCCCATTCATCTCACAAAGGAGTTCAGAATAAAAAATACCCTCATCCAACTTATGAATGATTACTTCAATTAAAACAATATTAAAGGCAAGGGCAATGTTTTTTATCAGGTCGTGAGTGAGAGGACGTGGAGGTTTCAGCCCTTCCAGCTGAATAGCAATAGCCTGTGCTTCCACAGGACCAATGATAATTGGAATCCTGCGGTTTCCGTTTTCCTCTGACAGTACAAGAGCATAGGCTCCTGACTGTGTTTGGCTTACCGAGAGTCCCAGTATTTTCAATCGTATTTTCTGCATTCTACTTAAGTCTGGATTTTGCAAAAACAAATATAAGAATCATTTTGGTTTTAGTTCAGAATAGTAAGGTTGATTTCCCCTGACTATTGAATTATCATTTCATGCAGAATCATTCGATTTCCATTGATTTCGACTGCGGTTTCGTTCTTTTATTATACATTAAAAAAATAAAAATACTTTTGTTTACGCTTGCCAATGTGTTAAAAATAACTACTTTTGCAGTCCTGAATTTTGAACCGTTCCGGCTCAACAAGAGGAGACCAGAGGGAATCCCGCCAGGCGGTGTAATATTTAAAATTGAAATTATGTACGCGATTGTAGAGATTGCAGGGCAACAGTTTAGGGTAGAGAAGGATAATAAATTGTTTGTTCATCAACTGGAAGCATCAGAAGGAGATTCAGTTGATTTTGAAAAAGTTTTACTTGTTGACAATGATGGGCAAGTAACGGTTGGGACACCTGTTATTAGCGGAGCAAAAGTTACTGCTCGGGTGCTGGGTCACCAAAAAGGGAATAAGGTGCTGGTATTTAAGAAAAAGCGCAGGAAAACCTATCAAAAGATGAATGGACATCGTCAGGCACTTACCCAGATTCAAATTGAAAACATTGTTGGATAACTAAAAAATGATTTACCATGGCTCATAAAAAAGGTGTAGGTAGTTCGAAAAACGGACGCGAATCAGAAAGCAAACGACTGGGAGTAAAAATTTACGGCGGTCAGTATGCAAAAGCTGGTAATATTTTAGTTCGCCAGCGTGGAACACAACATTACCCGGGTGAAAACGTAGGGATGGGGAAAGATCATTCCTTGTTTGCCCTGATCAGTGGTACAGTAGTATTTAAGAGAAAGAGGAAGAACCGTTCCTATGTATCGGTTGAACCAACTGTTGGAGTAGATGTGGCTCCTGTTGTTCAAATAAATCCGGTTGAAACTGCAGAAAGGGTAGATTCCGGAGATGATTTAAAGAAAATTGAGGGCATAGGTCCCAAGATTGCTGAAATTTTAAACCAGACAGGAATCACAACCTTTGCAGAGCTTGCTGCTGCTTCACCGGAGAAATTAAAAGAGATACTGATAGAAGCAGGAACCCGGTATGCCTCGAAAAACCCTGCTACCTGGCCTCAGCAGGCACAACTTGCTGCCGATGGAAATTGGGATGAACTGAAAGAACTCCAGGATAAATTAAGTGGTGGGCTTGAAAAATAGTCCGGCTTTAATGATCATATAAATAAAAGTCTCCTGTTGGCAACGACAGGAGATTTTTTATTTAAAAAAAATCAACCGCTTCCAAAATCAATTATTAGTTTTGTACCCTCAAACCATTGTGTTATGCTCAACTTGAAATTTATACAGGATTATCCGGAAGTGGTCATTGAAAAGCTACGCAAGAAAAATTTTGATGCCGCTGAAATAGTAGGGAGTATTGTTGATCTCTATCAGCAGAAGAATGCAGCCCAGCAAAAGGTTGAACAAGCCAAAGCTGAAATGAACCGGATTTCAAGGGAGATAGGTCAACTTTTTCGTGATGGGAAAACAGAAGAAGCCGATGTTGCCAAAGCGAGGACATTGGAGCTAAAGGAAACCATCAGGGAGCTTGACATCCGGTTTGTAGAAATAGAGAAAAAGGTGATGGAGCTTCAAATTTTGTTGCCCAATTTGCCTCATGAGTCGGTTCCTGCAGGTAAGGGAGAAGAGGATAATCTGGTTGTTAAGTCTGGAGGTGAGATGCCACAGTTACCAGGTAATGCTCTTCCGCACTGGGAGCTTGCTCAGAAATATAACCTGATTGATTTTGAACTGGGAGTGAAGATTACCGGTTCTGGTTTTCCTGTTTATCGGGGGAAAGGCTCTCAATTGCAGCGGGCACTGATCAATTTTTTTCTGGATGAAAACCGAAAAGCCGGTTATGAGGAGATTCAGCCCCCTCTGGTTGTAAACGAAGATTCGGGATTCGGCACAGGACAGCTGCCGGATAAAGAGGGACAGATGTATCATGTTACCCTGGATAACCTCTACCTGATTCCAACAGCAGAGGTTCCGGTGACAAATATTTACCGGGATGTAATTTTGGACGCCAAAGATCTTCCGGTTAAGAATACTGCTTACAGTGCTTGTTTTCGCAGAGAAGCCGGTTCTTATGGAAAGGATGTACGTGGGTTGAACCGGCTTCATCAGTTTGATAAGGTTGAAATTGTTCAGATTGCCCATCCCGAAAAGTCGTATGCTATTTTGGAGGACATGGTGAAACATGTAGGCGGATTGATCGATAAGCTGGAATTGCCTTACCGTGTGTTGCGGTTGTGTGGTGGTGACCTGAGTTTTACATCTGCATTAACTTATGATTTTGAAGTTTGGTCGGCTGCCCAGGAGAAATGGCTGGAAGTAAGCTCTGTTTCTAATTTCGAATCTTTTCAGGCCAACCGGATGAAACTCCGTTTTCGGGATGAATCTTCAAAAAAGCCACAGATTGCACATACACTGAATGGCAGCGCATTAGCTTTACCCCGGATTGTTGCTGCTTTGCTTGAAAATAACCAAACTCCCGAAGGCATCAGAATCCCCAAAGCCCTGGCTGCCTATACCGGATTTGATATAATCTGAAAATAATGGTTTTCATCCATGTCCATGGTTGAGACAAACGTACGGAGATTGTCTTTTTTCTGTTTCAGGAATAATACCTATTTTTGGCCAAACCGTGAGTTACATATATGGTTCAGACAATAGGGAGCAGGTTGGTGAAGACTATCGAACGTCAGGCTCACAAAATAAGTTATTTTTGTGTCGCTGAGAATATTCCGGCTAATCAAGCTGTGCATGAATTGCGCCGGTCATTTAAACGGTTACGTGCACTGCTTCGTTTTTTTAACACGATCCCTGATAGCCAAGCCATAACTATACATGCAGCTATTCGGGATTTCGGAAAACACCTGGCTCCAATTCGTGAGTCGGCAGTAAATGTGGATATTTTTGAAAAGGAAGTGCTGGGGAACAAACTGATACCGGAAAAGAAACTAAAGAATGCCCGGGAGATGCTGGTTCAAAAAAACAGGTTGTTGTTGGAAAGCGGATTTCGGGAGAATCGTTTGCAACTAAACATTCATCACTATTTTCAAAACCTTGAAGATATTCTATCGGAAAAAAGCAATGAGCTTCCTACCCGCGGGCAATTTGTTCATGAGATACACCATTCATTTTGTAAAAGTTATTTTTTATGTCATCAATTGCCAGCCTCTCCTCACCCCGAGGAGTTGCACGAGTTACGCAAGAAGTTAAAGCGGCTGGGGTATCAACTGGATTTTGCCAGGTTTTTGTATCCCCGGTACTGCAAACTGAAAACAGATCAACTGAATAAGATCACCGATCAGCTTGGTGATGATCACGATTTTCATGTTTTTGCCGAAGAGTTCAGAAGGCATGATTATGGTTTCGACCAGGAGGAGATAAGGATTATTGAGAATCTTGCCGACCATCTTCGAGAGTTGAATCAGCAAAAACTTTATCTTAGGCTCAGGCAATTTTTTACTGTTTTCCCCGATGAGTTTGAAGAAAAATTAGAAAAAATGTTCAGGTTACGTGAGTAGTTCGGTTTCGGGATGCTCGTTTCAGGTTACTTCATTTTCAAAAACTGGACCTCTTTATGTGAAAGGAATCGCCATTTTCCCCTGGAGATATTTTTTTTCGTTAATCCGGCAAAATATACCCGGTCGAGTTTTTTCACTTTATATCCCAGCTGTTCAAAAATGCGTCTTACCACGCGGTTTTTTCCTGAGTGGATTTCGATACCAATTTCTGTTTTGTTGGTAGCATCGATAAATGTTATTGCATCGGCAGCAATTTTCCCGTCATCCAGTTCGATTCCTTCTGCAATGCGAAGCATATCGTTTTTTGTCAGGGGGTTATTGAGTGTTACCTGGTATATTTTTTTCATGTTGTGGCTGGGATGGGTTAACCGTTCGGAGAGCTCTCCATCGTTTGTAAAGAGCAGTACACCTGTTGTTGACTTATCCAGTCGCCCCACAGGATAAATTCTTTCGGGGCAGGCATCCTTTACCAGTTCCATTACGGTATGTTCAGCATGGGGATCATCTGTAGTTGTTACATAATCTTTGGGTTTATTGAGCAGGAGGTACACTTTTTTTTCTGCATTCAGCTTTCTCCCATCGAAGCGTACATCATCGTTCATTTTTACTTTAGTGCCCAGTTCTGTAACAATATTTCCATTCACAGTGACCAGTCCGGCAACAATATATTTATCGGCTTCTCTTCTTGAGCATACCCCTGAATTTGCAATGAACCGATTCAGACGCATTTCACTTAGCATCGTTTTTTTGGAGGGTTTGTTCCGTGTGAGGGGCACCTCTTTTTTCCCTGAAATCTCATTTCTTTTTTTCAGATGAATGATTTTCTTCCCGGTTACAGGTTGTCTTCCTTCTCTTGTGGAACTGTTTTGCCTTTCGCGGGATTTACTCCCGGGTCGGCCTGCACGTCCTTGTTTATAATTATTTCGCATGATTGAAATTCAATTTATACAAAGTTCGCAAAAATTACGGGTTTTTTTACTTTTATAGCATGTTTCATCTCATTAAAATTGTTTATTGATTAAGAGACTGTTTTAAATTTATCCATTTATTCTATTTTGCGTCTTTTTCACTCATACTGCTGCAAAATTTCCTTAAATAGCTATGGCAATTCGCGTCAATTTTGCCTTGTCTGAGCAAAAAACAGATCAAAATATTTCTAAAAAACAAAATCATAACAGTCTCTAAGGATTAAGATGGGACTTACATAATTCTATCATGATCGTTTGTGTTATAGCTCGTCCTGCTTGTTTCTACCTATCTGAGATTTGTTTAAATTGGTAATTTACACTACTCCGGGGATACTGATTCCCTTGATTTTCCGGTAGAGGTTGAGGGCATAAATATCGGTCATTCCGGAGATAAAATCCACCGCCGATTGGATTTTGTGGTACAGGCTATCTGTTTGTGGACGGTATTGGTCGGGAAGCAGGGAGAGTATTTTTTTATTGTAATTGTTGTTTGGGTGAATGGCTGCTCCAATAAATTCTTCCAGTAGTGTTCCGATGATTTTAAATCCAGCTATTTCAATTTCTACAACTGTCCGGTGTGCATAAACTTCTTTATAAGAAACTTCTTTTACGTGTTGCATGGCTGCTGCATGTCTGTTTTTTAGTGATTTTGTCAGGCTTTTTGTATATTCTCCCTTTAGGATAGGAAGATAGTTTTCTTCAAAAATTTGATTACACAGATGGATTAGTTTCCCAATTACTCCGGCTCTCAGGTAGCTGATTTGTTCGTTTTTATCAGTTACCTTTGACAAGACATCCTCTATATTTTTGAGGGTATTATTATCTTCATCCGAATCGTAAAAATTCAGGTACAATTCCTTTACCCGGTTATAATCCAGGATTCCCAGTTTACAGGCATCTTCCAGGTCCATGATTTGGTAGCAGATATCGTCGGCTGCTTCCACCAGGTATACAAGGGGGAAGCGTTGATAGGAGGTAGGATTACTGGTTTTGGCCGGGATATGTAATTCGTTTGCAACAGATTGGAAATGATTTTTTTCGGATTGAAAGAATCCGAATTTTTGTTGTGTGGCGGCCAGTGATTCAAAAGGATATTTGACTATGCTTGCCAGGGTTGGGTATGTAAGGGCGAAGCCTCCAGGCCGTTTTCCGGCAAACTGATGTGTAAGGATCCGAAGTGCATTGGCATTTCCGTCGAATCGGATGAAATCGTTCCATTCCGCGGGTGACAATTTGTTTTGAAATTCTTTGCCTGCATCATTCAGGAAGAAGTTAGCAATGGCTGCTTCTCCGGAGTGACCGAAGGGAGGATTCCCCAGGTCGTGTGCAAGGCAAGCTGTCGATACAATAGTTCCGATTTCTGGCACCAGCATGTTTTCGGGATTTTCTGCAGCAATTTTTTCTGCCAGAAGATTTCCCAATGATCGTCCAACGCTCGCAACCTCCAGACTGTGCGTTAAACGGTTATGGACGAAGATGTGTTCGGGCAGCGGGAAAACCTGTGTTTTGTTTTGCATCCTTCTGAATGGTGAGGAGAAAATTATCCGATCGTAATCGCGCTGAAATTGCGAACGGTCTTCCTGCCAGGTTGAAGCCTGCCAATCGTCCATTCCAAGCCTTTTGGTTGTCAGTAAATTATTCCAGTTCATTTTTTGGATATCGTGATTTGTGTTTCGTAATCAGTGCATATTTTTTTTGTGCTCATCTGAGTAGTCTGTGGTGTATTTTTTAAACTCAGGTCGTTTCATAGAGTGTATGTTGAGTATTTCTTTACCTGCTGTGAAAGCTCGCGGGCTTTATTCTGGGTATGCAGGTTGAGTTCTTCCCAGAAGCGGATGCTGTGGTTTTTAATTTTTGTATGTACCAATTCGTGGAGGAGGATATAATCAATTAGCTCATTAGGCAGTTTCATCATTTGCAGATTCAGACTGATGTTATTAGCAGAAGAGCAGCTACCCCAGTTTCGTTTATTATTGCGAATGGTGATTTTGTTATAAGAGAATCCATGTGATTGAGCAAGTTCTTTCAATCTTTTTGGAAGCAGTACATGCGCTTCATGCCGGTATATTTTTGTTAGTAAGTTTTCAATGAGTTTGTTGGTTTGTTCCGCATCAAAATGGCTTATATAAATTATCACCTGGTTCTCTTTTACCTCCACCTTTCCATTTTCATTACCCTGTTTGATAACCACGGAATGAAGCTTGGTATGGATTACTGCACCTTCTTCATAGATTTTTTGAACTGCTTTTATTTTATTTTGTTGGTTTATAATCCACGATTCATTTCGGGATAAAAACGAAAATACTTCTTTATCAAGAACATAGCGCGGAAAAGAAATCAACACTGACTTGTCGGGTCTGACGCTTATTTTTATACTTTTCGAAACGCTGTTCCGAAAGAAAGTAACCGGACCAATCTTGTTTATGTGAACTACCATGATATAAATATATAAAGTATTTTTATAATTTTGTGCACCACTGCAGGTGAAGAAAATTTTGCCTGCATATTTTTTAATTGACGTTATTTTATGAAAAATAAAAAAAGCCGAAATCTCTTTTTGTTTCTGGCCATTATTGTATTTGTTCTGGCAGGAATCGCGTTTTTGTTCTGGAAATACATTCCTGCATCGGTTCATCGTGAGAATTTTCACACAGTAACCGTCGATCGGGGCGCTGTGATGCTATCGATGAATGCCACCGGGTTGGTTGATTCGGAAAATGAAGTGCTTATTCTGAGTCCCGGGCCGGAGATTATTCAGGATATTTTTGCTGAGGCCGGCAGCCGGGTTCAAAAAGGTGATTTGATCATGCAGCTTTATACCGGCGGAGTAAAAGACGAGATAGAGAACTTGAAGGATGAGCTTGAAGTAAGGAGGAACAATCTGGATCGTACCTATCTGACAGCTCAAAGCTCGCGACTTGACCTGGAATACAACGAAGAGGTGAAGAAATTGCGGATCATATCGTTGAAATCACAGTTAGCCGATCAGGAAAAGTTGTTGGATGTGGGAGGTATTTCCCCGGCACGAATTGATCAGACAAAACAGGAGATTGTACTTGCAGAGAAAGATTTGAAAACACTCGTTGAAAAAAACTCTTTGCGCCTGAAGCAGCTTGAAGCAGAAGAAAAGGGGTTACTTCTGCAGATCAGAATGCAGGAAAAACAACTGGAGGAAAAGGAGCTGTTGCTGCAGAAAATGAGCATTCGGGCGCCCTCTTCAGGTATTATTTTATCGGTAACAGGCCGGGTTGGTGAAAAAGTCGGAACCGATAATTTATTGGTTCGCATGTCTGATTTATCATCCTTTAAAATTACCGGATCAATCGATGAACAACTGGCTTCCCAGTTGAAAACCGGAAATCAGGTATTGGTACAGATTGATCAGGAAGAGCAACTGGAAGGTACGATAGGAAATGTTACCCCTGTAGTTGAAAATAACAAGGTTCAGTTTAATGTCCACCTAAAGGAGAACAATCATCCCAAGCTGATTGCTAATCAGCAAGTAGAGATTCAAATTATAAACAGATTTAAAGAAGATGCCTTACGAATAAAACGAATTCCGGAAATTGAAATGGGCAACCGGCACTGCTTTTTTGTTATTGAAGGTACCAAAGCGATCAAGAAAGAGTTTTCTTTGGGAATTATGGGTAATGATTATTGTGAGATACTTTCCGGATTGCTGGAAGGAGATGTAGTCGTGATAGATGGTTTGGGTGCATTTAAGCATCTGAATGAAATTCAACTTGAAAATTAGCTCCCAAAAATGAAGTATATCTATCTGTTGTTTTTAGTGGGTTTTATTTTTAGTGTTAGTCCGGTTCATTGCCAGAATGATGCCGTTGACTACAGGCTTTCACTGGAAGATGTGATTGATATGGCCATTTCACAATCACCAACTGCTAAGTATGTTCAGAATCAGAATGTTAATTATTATTGGCGGTATCGGAATTACAAGACCCGTTTCAGACCCCAGTTGACCCTGGCGGGTGATATCCCAAATTATTCCCAGACCACGCAGGCTATTACGCAGCCGGACGGGAGTATAGAATTCAAGCAGGTATCTAATCTTGCTGCCTCAGCTAACCTCTCGCTCAGCCAGTCCATTCCTCAATTGGGTACCAGTATTTATGCCAGCACAACTGCGCATGGGATAAAAAATTTAAATAAAAATGAGATCGGATACTCAGGAAGTCCGTTCGTGATTGGTTTTACCCAGCCTCTTTTTTCCTATAACTGGATGAAATGGTATCGTAAAACTGAGCCGATGATATATGATGAAGCACAAAAGCGGTTTGTAGAACAGATTGAAGAAATTGCACTCAATTCCACCTATCGTTTTTTTAATTACCTGACTGTTCAAACCGATTATCATCTGGCTCAAAGTAACCTGACCAACAGCCTTGATAATTTACGCATTTCCCAGACGAAAAAGGAGCTTGGTCAGATATCTGACAATGATTATTCCCGAATTGAGCTTTCGGTGTTAAATGCCCAAAAAGCGTTGAATCAGGCTCAGATGGATTTGAAGAATGCTGATTTTGAGTTAAAAAAATATGTAGGCATAGATCAGGCAAGGAATATTGATTTAGAGATTCCACTTAACATTTCGCTTTTTATAATTAATCCGAATCTGGCTCTTGCGAAGGCAAAGGAAAATCGCAGAGAGACCAGCTATTTCCAGCGGCAATTGATCAATGCCGACAGGGCTTTGGCGGAGGCAAAAAGCAGTACTGGTTTGAATACTACACTCAGGGGAAGTTTTGGGTTATCGAATAGTGCAGAAGAATTTTTAGATATTTATTCTCAGCCTGAGAAAGATCGTATGCTGAGAATATCCCTGAGTGTTCCCATTCTTGACTGGGGCCGCTCAGCTTCAACGGTTAAACTGGCTGAATCGGAAAGAGAGCTGACAATTTATAATGTTAATCGGGATATGGAGGAATTTGACCGCGAGGTAATTGTTCAGGTTGAACAGTTTAGTTTGCTCCAGGATCAGCTGAAAACTGCTGATGAAGCCGATAAAGTGGCTGAAAACGGATATCAGATTGCCTTGCGCAAGTTCCAGAATGGAGAGTTAAGTATTACGGATCTGAATATTGCCTTGCAGGAACGTGAGCAAGCCAAGCGTGATTACATCCGGTCAATCAGAAACTACTGGGTGGCTTTTTTCCGATTACGAATGCTTACTCTTTATGACTTTGAACGAGATCAGAATATTACTTATGGGAACCCGATGCTTGAGAATAAGTTGAATCGATTTTGAAATAAAATGGATTTGAATATACAGTGGTGGTGATTTGTCTTACCGTTGTATGTCCGAACTTGTTGGGAGACTAATATCTGGCTTTTTTGTTTTATGTTTTCCCTGGTTATAAATTACAAGGATCATAAATATTCTATTAAATTGCAGAAATTTTTTTTATGCAGCGGAATAAAAAACAACTGGAAATAGTATTGATGCATTACTTCCGTAATTGTTATAGTGGTTTTCCAAAAGGGAAGATGATCCCTTTTGAATCTCCTGATTTTATTATTTCCTTAAGAAGCCGCAACATCCTGGGAGTGGAACTTACCCGGTTAAATCCGCTGAATGCGTTGATTCCTGATGAAAGTGAATTGAGGAACAGAGATTTACAGGAACAGATTATTGCGTTGGCTCAATCGGTTTTCGAACAGAGTTTTTCGAGGAAATTATTTGTCAAGTTTTTATTTGCTGACCATATAAAAATATTAAAAGAGAGAAAACTCACCCTTGCGTTGCAGGTTGTCCAGATTATCCGTAAAATTGTTGGAGTAACAGGTGTGGGTTCTTTTTTTAGTGAATCGGTTTCATCTGATTTATTACCAGCTGCTTTAGATGGATTACTTGTCATTCAGGATCCGGTATTGGATGTTTCCATTTGGGAAAGGTCTAACAACCTTGGCGTATCAGAAAATGTTGTTGCTGATATACATGAGGCGATTCGTAAGAAGGATGAAAAGTTGCAGATTTATCAGAAGCATCGGTTAAATTACTATTGGTTGCTTATTACAACTGACCGGCTTCGTGGGGTAAAAAGCTATCGTCTGTCGGAGAAGATTATGAATTCTTCTTTTCAATCACGATTTCAGCAGGTTTTTCTTTTTGATTTAATCAAATCAACTGTTTATCAACTGGTTTAATTCAATTTTATGGTTATTCTGTTAACACATGTATTGCAGCAATTACAGCTTTTCGGGTGGGTAATTTTTTCCCTGTTGCTGTTGTTTTTTCTTATACATGTCATCCAAATTTTTATGTTTTCCGGACGTGTTGCCTGGTTAAAAAAGGCTCCCCGGGAAGTCGCAATGCCTTTGTCGGTTATTATGACTTTACGGAATGAAGAGGAGAACCTCAGAAAAAATCTGCCCGGAATTCTTTCGGCAGGAAAAGCTGATTATGAGGTTGTTGTTATTGATGATTTTTCACATGATGATACGTTAACCTTTCTTGGAACACTCAGGCATCAGGAACCAAAACTACGGTTTTCCTCCCTCAGTCAGGAAACCCGTTATTCAGAGAAGATGGCTCGTAACATAGCTCTTAAATCATCCCGAAACGAATGGGTCATTTTTGTTTCTCCATCCACTTCCAGGATGGGGTCTTTGTGGCCGGAAGGGATTATGCTACAGATGCATTCTCCGGCTGATGTGGTTATTAACTATTCAAATGTAGAGCCGGAAGGTCGATTTATAAACCTGCTGTTCCGTCTGGAACTATTTTTCCAGCAGCTGAAAAGTTTTGGATTTATCATGAATGGATTTTCATATATAGTTACAGAAGAGAATGTGGCTTTTCGAAAACAGAAGTATTTCGAAGGGGGAGGATTTCGCGGGAAAATGGCAGAATCATATGTAAACCTTGAGCTGGTGATCAATACATTCATACAAAAATCGAATACCTCATTGGAGCTAACGGACGATACGTCTGTTTTTAAGTCGGAGCAGGTAACTATATCTTCTCTTCTGGAGTTGTTAAAGAAGGAAGCCAGGCTGCTCCAACATCTTTCTCCGGTAAGAAAAGCCCTGTTTTTTTCTTTTGAATGGGTACATATTCTGTTTTTACCATTAGTGGTTTTGATGTTGTTCAAATGGCTTTCATTCTGGCCATTAGTTGTCGCGCTGACCGTTCTTCCCGCCATAGGATACACGTTTATCATAAAAAAGGTACTTGTCCGGTTGGGGGAAGGTAAATTATTCTTACCTTCGTTATTGTTTGCTTTGCTTTGGCCATATTTTAAAGTGGTTTATCGGACTGTCTATAACTATAGCCGCCGGCAAAAAAGATGGAAGGAGAGAAAATAAATTTATCAGACAAGGCGCTACAGGATTATGAATTGGTGCAGCGGGCGCTGAATGGAGATGAGCAAGCATTTACACGATTATTGTCACGGTATAAAGATGCAATATTTTTCATGTTGCTCAAAATGGTGAATAGTCGTAGCGATGCAGAAGATCTGACACTGGAAGCGTTTGGCAAAGCGTTTAAGAATTTGCATCAGTATTCTCCCACTTATGCCTTCAGTACCTGGTTGTTTAAGATTGCATCGAATAATTGTATTGATTTTTTACGCCGGAAGAAGGGTACCTTTATTCCGATTGAGAATAACAATGATTCTGGTGATAACTCAGAGATGGTCAGGTTAAAATCAAAGGAGTTTAATCCTGAGGAAAAGCTGATCAGGCAGCAAAAGGCAATTTTATTACACCGTATTGTCAGGAAATTAAAACCCCGGTATCGTGTTTTGGTTGAATTAAGGTATTTCAGGGAGTTATCCTATGAAGAAATTGCCCACCAACTGAACCTGCCGCTGGGAACAGTTAAAGCCCAACTGTTCAGAGCCCGGGAAATGCTTTTTAAGTTGATAGGAAACACAGAGATGGGGAAAGAAAGTTAAGAATATGGAGATTATTAAAAAATATTTTTCGGGACTATCAGTGGATCAGATGGCTCAATTCGAGCAATTAGAGGTGTTATATGAGAATTGGAATGCTAAGATTAATGTGATCTCGAGGAAAGATATTGGCAGGCTGTATGAACGACATGTGTTGCATTCGCTTGCTATTGCCCGGTTTATCAGGTTTGTTCCTGGCACAAAAGTGCTTGATGTGGGAACAGGTGGCGGATTTCCGGGGATACCCCTGGCCATTTTTTTCCCGGGTACCCGTTTTCATCTGGTTGACTCAGTTGGGAAAAAAATAAAAGTGGTAAGTGAAATTATTAACTCCCTGGGAATAACAAATGTTACCTCTCAACAAATTAGAGCAGAGCAGTTAAGAAGCAAATATGATTTTATTGTAAGCCGGGCTGTTACGAATTTGCCGGAATTTGTTGGATGGATAGGACGGGCTATCTCTTCAACGCATCATAATGCCATTCCTAATGGTGTGATTTTTTTGAAAGGAGGGAATCTGGAAGGGGAAATCAAACCTTTTCGGAAGACAGCATTTATCCAGGAAATATCAGGATACTTCGATGAAGAGTTTTTTAAAACCAAGAAGTTAGTATATCTTCCGCTCTGACTGACCTTAATCATCTCCAAAAGAGACACCCATTTTCCGTGCTTTCAGGATCAGGGGATGATCTGGTTCAACCAATCGTTGGTTTCCACCAGCTTCCTGGAGCGGAACAGTCGTGAGATCTCCTTTTTTTATTGCCACCATCGTCCCAAAACATTCTTCTGCAATACATTGTGCTGCAAAGGCTCCATAACGGGTTGCCAGAATTCGGTCCATAGGTGTGGGGCTGCCACCTCGCTGAATATACCCGAGCACTGTTTCTCGAGTTTCATTGCCGGTGCAGGCTTTGATTTCTTCAGCAAGGTATGAGGCGGCCGATTGGTTTTTAGGATGTTCAATCCCTTCGGCAACTACCACAATAGAGTATGGTTTTTTATCCTGATACCGGCTTTCAATTTTTTTGCAAACAGAGTGTATGTTAAAAGGGATTTCAGGCAGGAGGATGATATCGCCCCCACCGGCCATCCCGGAGTACAGGGCAAGCCATCCGGCATGATGGCCCATCAGTTCAATGATCATAACCCGCTGGTGCGAGTTAGCTGTAGTATGTAGCCTGTCGATCGCTTCTGTGGCTATCTGTACCGCCGATTCAAATCCAAATGTGATATCTGTTCCCCAAACATCATTATCAATAGTTTTGGGAATGCCAATCACATTCATCCCTTCCTGGGCTAACAGGCTGGCAGTTTTCATGGTTCCGTTACCTCCAATGCAAACCAAACAGTCAAGCCCCAGATCATGATAAGTGTGCTTGATTTTTTCCGGTTTGCCGGAAGCCTCCTCTCCGTTCATCACATTTTTGTATGGTTTCTCGCGGGAAGAACCCAGGATGGTTCCTCCAAGTGTTAATATACCCGAAAGCTGGGATTCCTTTAAAACCATATAATCTTTGTTGATTAATCCGAGAAATCCCGCATTGAACCCAAGAACTTTCATCCCGTATTCAACAATGGCTGTTTTTCCAACTCCCCGGATGGCAGCATTTAACCCCGGACAGTCACCCCCCGCGGTCAGGATGCCTATCTTTTTGGGCTTATTTGGTAAACTCATAAATTGATAATTTGTATTTCACTGAATAAGAAGAAAAATATGACCGAAAATACGAAAGAATTTTTTAAGTTTATATTCTCGTTATCGACAAATTCATTCGTCATGTCAATTATTTAAGGAAAGCTTTAATTCGTTTGTCATGTAACCATTTTCAATTATTTTTGTAAAAGGTTTTGAAAGAATCTGAATTATTAACCAATTTAATAGTATAAAATGAATAAATTATTTTCTTTTCTAGTTGTTAGTGCTTTTGTTTTCGGTGTATCCTGTACCGGAGGACAAAAAAAATCGGCAGAGAGTACCGAAGAAAAGTCAGCTGTTGTTGAAGTAACAGGTCCTAATGAACTTACTTCGTCTGAAAAACAGGAAGGATGGGTTTTATTGTTCAATGGAAATAATAGTGAAGGATGGCGAGGCGTGAATAAAGCTGATTTTCCAGCAGGCTGGGAAGTGGTTGATGGAACGTTGCATTGTAAAGGTTCAGGAATGGGTGAAGCCGGCGCTGAAGAAGGGGGTGACATTCTGTACGGCAAAGAATTTTCCAACTTCCACCTGAAGTTTGAATGGAAAATTGGTGAAGGTGGTAATTCCGGTGTTTTTTACCTGGGAAAAGAAGTTGAAGATTGGCCAATTTGGAAAACAGCTCCTGAATTCCAGGTGCTGGACAACGATAAACATCCCGACGCTCTCCTGGGAGAAAACGGGAATCGAAAAGCAGCATCTTTGTATGACCTGATCCCGGCCAATCCACAAAACACCAAACCGGCAGGAGAATGGAACACTGCTGAAATCCTGGTTTATAAAGGTACAGTTGTGCATAAACAAAATGGGGAAACTGTGCTGGAATATCACTTGTGGACTGATGACTGGAACCAGTTAGTGGCCAGGTCAAAATTTCCAAGCCTGAATCCCGACTGGGCTAATGTGGCTAAATCTGGATACATCGCGCTCCAGGATCATGGTGATGATGTATGGTATCGTAGCTTCAAGATCAGAGAGCTTTAGGAACGAAGAGGATACTAACGAAGATGGGGCTTTTCACATGATCTGCCCCATTTTTTTGTGTTAACATGTGTCATATGTGGTGATCCTGTGACCGGATTTAATACCAACACCTCTCAATAGAATGAGCCATATTTTTTATTCTATCCATGCAAAAGATCATTCCGGGTAGTACTGTGAGTCGTTTAGAATTTTCTGGTAGTCAGTGTTCAACATCAATTCCGGCAAGGTGATATCCGGAAATTTTTTCATATACTGCCGAACGATTTGCCATCCGATCCAAATACCGGCTCTTGAAGGAGATTCGAGAGGGAATCCGTTTGTGTATGGACCGTCATTGATGAAGCGTAAAATGTCCATCCTCCGGTTAGAATACAACATCCGCTCTTCTACCAGATAGTTCCACATTTGAGGTTCATTTTCTGTACACCACTGCAACTGCAATGTCGTGTAACCTATTTTAAGCGTATCATGCATTTCGGGAAGAAGCGCATCCACAAAATACATCAATTTACCCTGGTGAATTATGTGATCGAGTACCGTAGTCGTATTTTCTCCCTCCTCAAATTCTGTCATCCCCCAGGCATAGGCCACATCGGAAGGGATTTTCTCCGGATGCATGTTTGCTGTTTTATATTGGGGTACATTGCTGAGTAATTTGTAGTAACTGCAGTCGCGACCCAGGTACTTGTCGAGACTGATGCCGATAATGTTTTCTGCTGTCACCACCGATTGGTTAAAACCTGAAATCATGGTGAAAATAGTGGGGAGTTCCTTTTCCGGAAAATGATAGTTGTAATACTTAAACGCTTCTATTATCCTTATTTCTATCTTCCTGAAATCAGAAAACTTTGTTTCTACCATCGATTTGACATTCAGAATCATGGTGTCGGTCAGGAATTCGTTTATCGCTTCAGGAAAATGTTCCTCTTCCATTCCTCCAATACCGATAATCTTCCAGGTGAAAAGGTCAAAAAAATCAGGATTCCGGTACCGTAGTTTCTTCAGCTCAGTAAGGGTGTCCTGCATGGGTGCATGGAATAGCTCCTGGTCGAACCGCACGATTTCAACCTCGGCTTTAATGTCAGAGATGTCTACTTTTAATGGATTTCGGTTGCAGGAAGAAAAAAACAACAAAAGCATAAGAAAAGGAACAAACAGCACATTTATTCGTTGGCCGGCACTGAAGCTGTTCCGGATGAATCCCCGTTTCCCCGGGGGAGAGCCGAAGGGTGTCGGGACAGCAATTGTATACCAGTAACTGTCAAACGACGGGCAATGATTTTCCTTCATTCTGTTCATATTCTCCTTTCTATACGATCGGTTTTCAATATTATTGCAAAAATGAAACAAAATTATTATCCGGCAATTTTCAAAACAGCAATACGATAGCATTATTTCCATTCATGATCGTTTCACACCGGATTTTTGTATTTTTGATAAAAAATAACCATGCGGGGATTACTTGAAAAATTGAATAAAGCCTATTTTTGGGATGTTGATCCGTTATTATTAGATGAGTTTAATTCCAAAAGAATAATTATTGAACGTGTGATGAATTTTGGTAACCTCTTGGAAATAAAGCTGGTATTAAAGCATTATGGTAAAGAAGAAGTAACTAAAACAGTTTGTAACCTGAATTATATCGATCCCAAGACGCTGAATTTTCTTTCCCTTCTTTTAAATGTTCCCATAAACGAATTTAAATGTTACATAAGGAAACAATCGACCAGCCAACCCTGGAGTTATTAAAAAAACTTCAGCAAAAGAAATATCTAAAGGATTTTTTTCTTGTTGGAGGAACAGCTTTGGCCTTGCTTTACGGGCACCGGAAATCTGTTGATATTGATCTGTTTTCAAATTTTAGTTTTGATACTGAAAGGCTATTGGAAAATTTGTCATCCGACTTTCAATTTCAACTCTTTTTTTCCGCAGAAAATACAATTAAAGGAAGCATCAACGGAACTCAGGTAGATATAATTGCCCATCGTTATCCTCTGATCAGGAAGCCTGTAAAGGAAGAGGGCATTTCGATATTAGCTGTTGAAGATATTGCTGCAATGAAACTTAATGCTATTGCTGTCAGTGGCCAGCGGGTTAAAGATTTTATCGACATCTATTATCTGCTTGATTATTTTTCTCTTCATGAGTTAATTTCTTTTTACAAGGAAAAGTATACACGATTTAATGAGGTAAATGTTTTAAAAAGCATTACCTGGTTTAATGATGTGGCACTGGAGGATTGGCCTGTTATTTTGAAGGATAAAGAAATCAATTGGGACGAGGTAAAGAATCGAATAATCAAAGAGACAGAAATTTATTTAGAACAACTTTAATCATTATTAATGAAAGTTGCACTGGCACAATTGAATTACATCATAGGTGATTTTGAAGGGAATTGCGATAAAATGACCGGGGCGGTTGAAAGAGCAAAACAGGCAGGAGCTGACCTTGTGGTTTTTTCAGAGTTATCGGTTACGGGTTACTATCCGCACGACCTGCTTGAGAAGAAGGAGTTTATCCGGATGGCAGAGGAGACAGTGCGCCGGATTGCCCGTTCCTGCCGGGGAATTGCAGCGATTGTCGGTGCTCCCCGCATCAACGATAACGAAAGGGGAAAAACCCTGTACAATTCCGCCTTTTTTCTGGCTGACGGTAAAATTCAGTCGGTGCACAACAAAACCCTGCTGCCCACCTACGATGTTTTTGACGAATACCGCCATTTTGAGCCGAACAGTGAATTTCATGTGGCAGAATACAAAGGGGAGCGCATAGCCGTTACCATTTGCGAGGACCTCTGGGACGAGCAGCCAACGGCCAATGAATTCGGGAAAAATAAACTCTACCGCATTTCGCCCATGGAGGAACTTGCCGGGCTTAATCCGGATTTTGTGGTGAATATCTCCGCTTCGCCGTTCTCCTATAACCAGGAGAACTGGCGGAAAGATGTGCTGGTTCATAAGGCCAAAAAATATCATATCCCCATTGTTTATGTGAATCAAACCGGGGCCCAGACCGAGCTGATCTTTGACGGAGGTTCAGTATTCATCGATGCAGGGGGGGAGATTGTGAAGGAATTAAAATATTTCGAAGAGGATTTCCTGACGGTTGACACTGGCAATCCGGGAGATGCAGAGCTTCAGCCAGTCACGGGCCGGATCGAAAAGATACATGATGCACTGGTGCTGGGTATCCGTGACTATTTCGGAAAAGCGGGGTTCAGGCAGGCCACACTGGGACTCTCCGGGGGAATCGATTCAGCCATCACTGCGGTCCTGGCCGTTGAGGCGTTGGGAGCAGAAAATGTACGCGTTTTGCTGCTGCCATCCAGGTATTCATCAGACCACAGTCTGGAGGACGCCCGCCAGCTGGCCGAAAACCTGAAGATCAAGTACGATATTGTTCCCATACAGGAAGTCGTGGATGCATTTGAGAAAGGGCTTACGTCCCTGTTTGAAGGAACCCGGCAGGACATCACCGAGGAGAACATTCAGGCACGGGCGCGGGGCATCTACCTGATGGCAATCTCCAACAAATTTGGCCACATCCTGCTGAACACTACCAACAAGAGCGAGTGTGCCGTGGGCTACGGAACCCTTTACGGCGACATGAACGGCGGTCTTGCCGTGCTGGGCGACGTATACAAAACCGATATTTTCAGGCTGGCCCGCTTCATGAACCGCGAACGGGAGGTCATCCCCGAAAATACCATTGTCAAACCTCCTTCGGCAGAGCTGCGCCCTGACCAAAAGGATACCGACTCACTGCCCGAGTATGAGATACTGGATGAGATCCTTTTCAGTTTTATCGAACAGAATCTTTCCCCCGGCGAGATTGAGGGCAAAGGATTTGATCCGGAGGTGGTCCGGAAGGTGATCCGGATGGTAAATACGACCGAATACAAACGGTTCCAGGCCGCGCCCATATTGCGGGTGAGCTCGAAGGCGTTCGGGTTTGGGAGGAAGATGCCGCTGGTGGGGAGGTATT
>JAQVON010000143.1 GCA_028702595.1 Mariniphaga sp.
TAGGACGGAAGAAATCACTTCAGCTGGTTCAGGATGTTTATCGGGGAAGCCGTTTGTTGGGAACTCTTGCCCAGAAGGATTATACTATTGATGATCCATCAACAGAAGATCTCTTTTCGGTGGGAACCGTGGCAGAGATATTAAAAATTCTTGAAATGCCAGATGGTTCTACCTCAGTTATTATTCAGGGAAAAAGGAGGTATGCGATTCGCGAGTTTGTTTCCCACGATCCTTACTTTAAGGCAACGGTTGAGCCCTTGGTTGATCTTTCACCCCAAAATGATACGGAGTTCAATGCGATTGTTGGGTCATTGAAGGATCTCTCTATTAAGATTGCCCAGTTCTCAGCCAATGTGCCTCCGGAGGCTACCTTTGCTGTTAAGAATATTGAAAACTCAACTTTCCTGATTAATTTTATCTGTTCCAACACCGATTTGAATGTGAAGGACAAACAGAACTTGCTAGAGATTGGAGGTCTTAAAGACCGAGGGGTACAGGCAATCAGTTACCTGGTAAAAGAGGTTCAGATGCTGGAATTAAAAAATGATATTCAGAAAAAGGTAAAAACTGATCTGGACCGCCAGCAGCGTGAGTTTATGCTCAACCAGCAGATGAAAACTATTCAGGATGAGCTGGGAGGGAACCCTTTGGAACAGGAGATCAAAGATTTAAAACAAAAGGGGAAAGAGAAAAAATGGTCAAAGGAAGTAGCCCGTTTTTTTGAGAAAGAGGTTGAAAAACTGCATCGTTTAAATCCTGCGGCCGGGGAATATTCAGTTCAGTTTTCTTATTGTCAGACATTGGTTGAGCTCCCCTGGAATGAGTACACACTTGATAATTTTGATTTGAAAAATGCTCAAAAGGTGTTGGATGAAGATCATTATGGACTGGAGAAGGTAAAGGAACGCATTTTGGAACACCTGGCTGTACTTAAGCTAAAGAATGATATGAAGTCGCCTATCCTTTGCCTTTATGGTCCTCCCGGAGTGGGAAAAACCTCTTTGGGAAAATCAATTGCAAGGGCGCTGGAAAGAAAATTTGTAAGAATGAGCCTCGGCGGATTACACGATGAGTCGGAAATCAGAGGCCACAGGAAGACGTACATTGGCGCCATGCCAGGCAGGATTATTCAGAACATTAAAAAAGTGAAGACATCCAATCCGGTTTTTGTTCTTGATGAAATCGATAAAGTTTCCAGGCAGTTTCACGGGGATCCGGCGTCGGCATTGCTTGAGGTACTCGATCCGGAGCAAAATTCGGAATTCCATGATAATTATGTAGAAAACGATTTTGATCTGTCCCGTGTGCTGTTCATTGCAACTGCGAACACGCTGAGCACCATTGCTCCTCCTCTGCGCGACCGGCTTGAACTGATTGAGGTGAGTGGATATCTCGTAGAAGAAAAATATGAAATTGCCAAACGTCATTTGATTCCCAGGCAGTTGAAAAAACATGGCTTGAAAAAGAGTGATCTTGTTTTTCCCAAAAAAATTATTGAAATCATTATTGACGGGTATACCCGGGAATCGGGAGTGAGGGAGCTGGATAAAAAAATAGCCAAAGTGATTCGTCGTGTGGCAAAAAAAATTGCTTTTGAAGAACCATTCAACAAGAGAATTACAGCTGAAGATATTCGTGAATACCTGGGAGTAGTTGAGTACACCAAAGAAAAGTATCAGGGGAATGAGTTTATTGGTGTAGTTACCGGACTTGCCTGGACGGCAACAGGAGGTGAGATTCTATTTGTGGAAAGTAGTTTAAGTAAAGGGAAGGGAACGCTTACTCTTACCGGCAATCTGGGCGATGTTATGAAAGAGTCGGCCGTGCTGGCACATGAATACCTAAAATCGCATGCCGAAAAGTTGGATATTGACCCTGAACTATTTGCCAGCTGGAATGTGCATGTTCATGTTCCGGAAGGAGCCATTCCCAAGGATGGACCATCGGCAGGTGTAACCATGGTAACTTCTATTGCTTCAGCCTTCACTCATCGTAAGGTGAAAAAGAACCTGGCCATGACCGGAGAAATCACCCTGCGGGGGAAGGTGCTTCCTGTAGGAGGCATTAAGGAGAAAATCCTGGCAGCCAAGCGGGCGGGGATTACTGAAATTATCCTGTCAGCAGAAAATAGAAGAAACCTGGAGGAAATTAAGGATGAGTACCTAAAAGGATTGAGGTTTCATTATGTAAATACCATTATGGATGTGCTGGATATTGCCCTGCTGAAGACCAAATTGGCATAGTTTTTTATGCCATCGGATTAATACTGATCCCAACTTTTAATAGGCAATTGATTCAGGTCATATTTACAGATGGCATAAATAAATGCACTGGCAACCCTTGAATTAGTGATCAGTGGTACATTAAAGTCGATAGCATTTCTTCTGATTTTGTACCCGTTTTTTAGCTCCCTTTTGGTATAATTCTTGGGGATATTAATCACCAGGTCAATTTTCTTCTTTTTTATATATTCAATAATATTGGGATGCCGGTCTTCTTCATCCGGCCAGTAGAGCAGGGTATTTTTCACTCCGTTTTCATACAGAAACCGGTGAGTTCCTTCGCTGGCATAGAGGTTGAATCCTTTTTCCTGCATCAACTTAGCGCTATTCAGCAGTTCAGCTTTCGATCGGGAGGGACCGGAAGAAATGAGTACATTGTTTACCGGGATTTTGTATCCTACCGAGAGCATTGCTTTCAGGATTGCCTCGTAATAATTTTCTCCAATACATCCCACTTCGCCGGTTGATGCCATATCGACTCCCAGTACAGGATCAGCATTCAGTAACCGGGCAAATGAAAACTGAGGAGCTTTAACCCCAATATAATCCAGTTCGAAAAGCGATTTGTCGGGTTTTTCAACCGGTACACCCAGCATAACTTTAACAGCAATATCAATCAGGTTCAGCTTCATAACCTTCGAAACAAAAGGGAAGCTTCTGGATGCTCTCAGGTTGCATTCAATCACTTTTATATCGTTGTCTTTTGCCAGGAATTGCATATTGAATGGTCCGGTTATCTCCAGTCCTTGTGCTATATTCCGTGCAATTCTTTTTATTCTTCGAATGGTTTCCACATAGAGTTTTTGGGGTGGAAATACGATGGTAGCGTCACCTGAATGTACTCCGGCAAATTCTACGTGTTCAGAAATGGCATAGGCAATAATATTTCCGTTTCTGGCTACAGCATCCATTTCTATTTCCTTCGCTTCTTCAATAAACTCAGTTACCACAACGGGGTGTTCTTTTGATACTGTTGCAGCCAGCTCGAGGAATTGCTCCAGTTGATCGGGATTGGAAACCACATTCATGGCAGCGCCTGAAAGGACATAGGACGGGCGGATCAAGACAGGGTATCCTACCTCCCTGATGAATTTATGAATCTCTTCGAAGGTTGAAAGCTTTGCCCAACGGGGTTGATCTACTCCCAGTTTATCGAGCAGGGATGAAAATTTCTCTCTGTCTTCAGCGTTGTCAATATTTACCGGAGAGGTTCCCAACACAGGTACATTTTGGTGGTAGAGCTTCATGGCCAGGTTGTTCGGAATTTGCCCTCCCATAGAGATAATCACGCCATGTGGATTCTCAAGTTCGATGATATCCATTACCCGTTCAAAGGTGAGTTCATCGAAGTAAAGTCGATCGCATGTGTCGTAATCGGTACTTACTGTTTCCGGGTTGTAATTGATCATTACCGACCTGTAATTTTCTTTTTTTATAGTTTGGATGGCATTCACGCTACACCAGTCGAACTCAACCGAGCTGCCGATGCGGTATGCTCCAGATCCCAGCACAATCACTGATTTATGGTCGCCCAGGTAGGAAATAGATCGGAAGAGCACACGTCTGAA
>JAQVON010000018.1 GCA_028702595.1 Mariniphaga sp.
GTCCCACCTCTTCCCATTCCGAACAGAGAAGTTAAGCCCGCCAGCGCCGATGGTACTGCGTAAAAGTGGGAGAGTAGGTCGCTGCCAATCTTATCCAAAGCCCATGTTCTTTTGAGCATGGGCTTTTTTACTAATTATCCTGTTATTTTTTCTGAAATTTAAGCAGCATTCCATCCCTTTTTTTAGCTTTGCTTCTGCTTTTGAAATTTGTTATGCGCAATTCAGTATTTATAAGTTTTTTTTGGATCGTTTTCGCCCTCCTCCCAGGAACAGGATTCACCCAAATTCAACGGGGAGGTGAACTGCAAAATGAACCCGAATCTTCTCAACTTGCTAAAAAACAAATTAAACCAAAAATAGGCCTTTACCACCTGAATGGTTTCGGGGCTTTTAAAGATTCAACCCAACTGGATACCATTCAGGATTTTTTTCACCTGTATCACCCCGTCGATAAAAATACTATCTCTGCTTCTTATCTGGGGAATTATGCAACCCCATATATCGATAATGATTTCTTTAACCGGGAAACTGACATGGATTTTTTTTTCCTCCAATCCAGAAATGCCTATTTATTAACCCCAAATTCAGTGAAGTATTACGATACTAAAACTCCTTATACCTTGCTGGATTATACCCAAAGTGAACACCGAACACGTAAAAATGAAACCCGATTTAATGTATTACATACCCAAAATGTAAATCCGTTCCTGAATTTTACTTTTCGTTACGACCAGGCCCGATCAGCCGGTCAATATAAAAGCCAGGATTCAAAAAATAATTTTATAACTCTTTATGCTAATTATAATAAAGATAAGTTAGCAGTTCATGGTGGATTCATCAGTAATCACATCTTTAATAATGAAAACGGTGGAATACACGATGATGCAGATTTGCTACGTGAACCTGAAACAGACTTCCTGGATGTTAATCTTACTTCTGCAAAAACTGAGTTTGGGAACAAATATTTTTTCGCTACAGGTGAATATAGGTTCGGTAAAACCGTTGAAATTGCCACTAATGATTCTGCCCTTGACGTGAGTGAACCCATGGATAGTATTCCTGTGCCAGTGCTGTTTAAGCCTGTTGTGGGAATCCTTTACTCTTTTGAATATCAGTCGAACTTTAAAGAATATACTGACGAAGAAGGTTCTTTCAATGATTTTTATGCATATGATTATTATGGCGAGGATTACATTAAAGACTCTATCCGGTTCCGGAAGTTATCCAATATCATTCAACTTAAACAATATGAGAATCCGGAGCGAAAAACCAGTTTCGGTAAACGTGTATATATCGGTCAGGAATTTATTCATGCTTCATCACCTGGTACTGATGAACTGTTTATTAATAACCTGACTAAACGATATTCTAACGTGTATGCCGGAGGTGGAATATTTCGCCAGACGGGTAGCTTCTGGCGATGGAATTTTGATGGCAGGTTATTTCTGTTGGGTCGGAATATCGGTCAGACTGAAATATCCGGAATGATTACCAAACCTCTTTCGTTGCTGCATGACTCTCTTTCTGCTCTGACAATCTCCGGGAAAATCGAAAACAGAGTACCTGATTACTTTCAGCAAGAGTATTACTCCAAACGTATACGCTGGCAGAATGACCTGAAAATGGAACAACGGATGACAGTTGGAGGAGTCCTGAAATTTCCATCACGAAAATTTGAGCTAAGCGCTAATTACGCCATTATTAATAATTTTATTTATAATGATACCCTGGCAGTTCCCGCTCAATATAGTGGGCAATTGCTGGTTTTTTCTGCTTATGCCGACAAAGATTTTCAATGGAGAAGTTTTCATTTGAGAACCCGGCTGTTGTGGCAAAAAGCATCCAATGAAAATGTTTTACATCTTCCTGATTTTTCAACATATCTATCCGGATATTATAAATTTGTAATATCTAAGGTGATGTTTACCCAACTGGGGTTGGATGTTCGGTATAATAGCCGGTATTATGCCGATGCATATTTTCCCGCCACTGGAATGTTTTACTTACAGAACACTGAAAAAATTGGCAATTTTCCTTATATGGATGCCTATGCAAGTTTGAGATTAAAACGTACCCGGGTATTTTTTAAGTTAATCAATTTTGGTACTGAATTTGTTAAAAGAGAGTATTTTACAACACCTGGGTATCCCATGAACCGGATGACATTCAGATTGGGTGTGGCCTGGGCTTTTTATGATTAATGCTTTTGAATCAAAAATATAGATGGATCAAAAAATTCCTGGTTGCTATTTTTTCTTCAGCTATAGTTTTACTTTGGGGTGGATGTAAAAATATTTCAACCAATGAAAAGGAGAAAAGAGAACCTTCCAATATGGAAGCGATTCAGGATAGCGGAGTATTAAAAGTGGTCATTGATTACAACTCTACGAACTATTTTATATATCGCGGCCAACCCATGGGGTACCAGTATGAACTGGTGCTTGCATTGTGTTCCGACTTAGGTGTAAAACCTGAAATCACCGTTAGCAATGATTTAGGGGAAACATTTGAGGGTATTAAAAGTGGACGTTTCGATTTGATTGCTAAAAACCTGACTGTTACGAAGGATAGAAAGGAGCAGGTTAGTTTTACAAAACCTTTAAAACAGACCCGTCAGGTAATCGTTCAGCGAAAAGCATCACCTGGTTCGAGTGACTCTCCTGTTCTGAACAGCACATTACAGTTGGCTGGGAAAAAGATATATGTTCAGAAAAGCACCTCGTATTATCAGAGGTTACTTCACCTTTCGGAAGAGATTGGGTATGCGATTGAAGTTGTGGAAGACTCTGTTTATGGGGTAGAGCAACTAGTGGCCATGGTTTCGCAAGGGGAAATTGATTTTACTGTTTGCGATGAAAATGTTGCGTTACTGAATAAATCATATTATCCTAATCTGGATGTATCACTCAAAATTAGTTTTCCCCAGAATATTGCCTGGGCTGTGCGAAAGGGGGCATCACAATGGAAAGAGTTTCTTGATCACTGGATTATACAGTTTCAAAAAACTCAAAAATACAAAGATATTTATCACCGTTATTTTGAAAGTCCGAGAACTGCAGGCAGGTTTAATAGCGAGTATCATAGTATTTCCGGTGGAAAAATCTCAGTTTTTGATCCACTTGTAAGGGAGCTTTCCTTAAAGTATGGTTGGGACTGGCGGTTGATTTCTTCGATTATCTATCATGAATCAACCTTTGATCCGGAAGCTGTATCGTGGGAAGGAGCAGCAGGGCTGATGCAGCTGATGCCAGTTACCGCTGAATCATTGGGAGTGGAAGATATCACAGATCCGCGGCAAAATATTGAAGGAGGGATTTTATTTTTAAATTGGCTGAATGAGCAATTTGCTTCATCTATACCTGATTCAACCGAAAGAATAAAATTTGTGCTTGCTTCATACAATATCGGGTTGGGCCATGTTAAAGATGCTCAACGATTAGCGGAGAAATTCGGAAAAAACAGTCAGGTCTGGGACGATCATGTCGATTTTTATCTGAAGAATAAATCTTCAGAAAAATATTTTAAGGATCCGGTGGTCCGATGGGGGTATAGCAGGGGAGAAGAGGCATACAATTTTGTTAACCGTGTAATTGATAATTATCTGCATTACACCAATCTCATCCCTGAATCAACTTAAACAATTGTTTCGATCAATTCCGGGGGATTCGCCAAAACCGCTTTGTTGCCATTCACAACAATAGGCCGTTGTAGTAATTTTGGGTTATTGACCAGTATATTAATCCATTCTTCGTTTGATATCTCTTTACCTTTGTAATTTTCTTTGTATTCTTTCTCCTGAAAACGAACAAGGTCAATGGGGTTTTTTCCTGTTTTTTCTATGATTTCACGAAGTTCTTTTTCTGAAATTCCTTCTGTGAGATATTTCTTTATTTCCAGATCATATCCTTTTTCTTCGAGATATTTTAATCCTTCGCGACTTTTTGCACATCGTGGGTTGTGGTATATTTTCATGACAATATGGTGTATGTTTTTTATGAATTTATAATAATCTTCCTGAGCACGGTATACATCAACTATATTTATTTTGTTATATTGATTCAATAAATGTTCATCAAGTAACCGTGCTTTTGTGTTATCACGAAGTTGAATTTTTAGCATTTCTTTCAACTCCTGTTTGATCTCTTCATCATAAATCGGGCAGGCGACTTCAATGCGCCGATTAAGGTTGCGGGGCATCCAGTCAGCTGAAGAGATATACATTTTTTCATCCCCGTTATTACCAAACAGAAAGATACGTGAGTGTTCCAGGTATTTATCAACGATGCTGATAGCCATGATATTTTCCTTGAATTTTTTTTGATCGGACAGTAGTCCGTAAATTCCCCTGACAATCAGTCTGATTTTTACTCCGGCTTTTGCTGCTTTATAAAGTTTAATCATGATATCCGGATCGATCAGACTGTTCATTTTTAGCATCATCCAGGCTTCCTTTCCTTCTTTGGCTAGTTCTGTCTCTTTTTCAATATGTTTTGTGAAAAAATCGCGCATAAAAAATGGACTAACCACCAGGTGTTTGTAGTTGTAGTGCCGGTAATTTTGTTTGAAGAAATTAAATATGTGCTCTACCTCATTGGCAAGTCTGGGGTCGGCTGTCAACAATCCTTCGTCGGCATATACCCGTGCTGTTTCCTCATGAAAATTTCCTGTGCCGATGTAGGCATAATTCAAGTACCTGCCTTCTTCGTATCGTTTTATCCATGCCAGTTTGCTGTGTACTTTCATACCCGGTATCCCATTAATCACATCGGCCCCTTCCTCCTGAAGCTTATTTGACCACATGATGTTGGCTTCTTCATCGAAACGAGCCTGTAACTCGATGACTACTGTAACCGTTTTCCCATTTCGAACAGCATTTAAAAGTGCATTCACCACTTTTGATGCGGGAGCAACACGATAAATGGTAATACCAATCTCTTTTACAGAGGGATCAATGGCTGCTTCGCGTAAAAAATCAATAAAATGATTGAAGGTTTGATAGGGATAATGCAGCATGACATCTTTCTTGCGGAGAACACGAAGGATACTTGTATGGGGAGTCAGATCTTTATGACGGAAAGGTGGAAGTTTGGTGTAGTAATGCCTTTTCTTTCCTATTTCAGGAAAGTTCATAAAATCTTTATGATTATGGTATCTACCACCAGGGACAGCGTTTTCTTCATCGTCAAGCTTCATTTTTTTCAGGATAAAGTCTAACATATCCTTGGGAATATCTCGGTCGTAAATCAGTCGGACAGGTTTTCCTTTTTTCCTTTTTTTCAGACTGGTACTCATTTTCTCGATGAAGCTTTTTGAAATATCATCGTCGATATCCAACTCTGCATCGCGAGTAATTTTAATGGTGTAGGCTTCATAAATATCGTAGTCGAAATAGAAAAAAAGATCATCAAAGCAATAACGGATCACGTCATCAAGAAACATGATATATGTCTTTTTTTTATCCTTTGGCAGGACAATAAAGCGGGGAACTGTCCTTCCCGGAATTCGAATGAGAGAATAGGCTACATCTTTCGGATTTGATTTTTTAAGTAGTTTTACGGCAAGATAAACCGATCGGTCGCGGAGGTAGGGGAATTTGTTTTTTTTGTTGAGCATGATGGGTACCAGGTTGGGTAATACTTTTTCATAAAAGTATTTTTTCACATAGATACCCTGCTGGTGGTTGAGCTCTTTTTCGTTGATAATAAAGATGTTATTTTGTCCAAGCTCGTTTAAGATTTCTTTAAAGATCTGCTGAACTTTCTCTTGCTGTTCTGATACGATTATCTGTATTTTTTCATGCAGTTCGGAAGGGGTTAAGTTGCCCAACAAATTTTCTTCATCTTTCCCCAGGTCAACCATCCGCCTGACGGTTGCCACACGAACACGAAAAAACTCATCGAGGTTATTTGAGAAAATTCCGATGAACCGGATGCGTTCAAATAGTGGCGTATTAGGATCTTCTGCCTCCTGCAATACTCTTTCGTTAAACGAAAGCCAGCTGATTTCCCTGTTGATGAAATTTTCATTTGAATACATACCTGAATGCACTTAAAGGTGGATACACAAAATTTTTCCTTTTTGAAAGTCTTTTAAAAATAGGAAAAAAAGCTGATTGGCAAATATTTTTGTAAATTATTGTCCACCAAATTCCATCAGGTATGCTTTAATCAATCCATCCAGTTCGCCATCGAGGACTGCATTTACATTTCCTGCTTCGTAGTTGGTTCTGAGGTCTTTTACCATTTTATAGGGTTGTAGCACATAGGAGCGGATTTGCGATCCCCATTCAATTTTCTTTTTTTGCGACTCAATAACCGCTTCTTTTTCCCGTCGTTTCCGGAGTTCTATTTCGTATAACTGTGATTTCAAAAGGCGCAGGGCATTTTCCTTGTTTCCTCCCTGTGACCGGCTTTCGGTGTTTTCAATGACAATGCCGGTTGGTGCATGTCGTAATCGTACTCCGGTTTCCACCTTATTCACATTTTGCCCTCCGGCACCGCTACTACGAAATGTTTCCCAGGTGATATCGGCAGGATTGATTTCAATTTCAATGGTGTCGTCCACCAGAGGAGCTACATACACCGATGTAAATGAAGTCATCCGTTTATTTTGTGCATTGAATGGGGAAAGGCGTACCAGTCGGTGAACACCGTTTTCGCTTTTCAGGTATCCGTATGCATAATCACCTTCCACTTCCAGTGTACAGCTTTTGATACCTGCTTCGTCGCCGGGTTGCATGTCCGCAATTTTAATCTTGTAGCCTTTGTCTTCGCTCCATCGTGTATACATTCGGAAAAGCATTTCAGCCCAATCATTACTTTCCGTACCTCCGGCTCCGGCATTGATTTTTAATACAGCTCCCAGATGGTCTTCTTCACTGCGTAACATGTTTTTTGTTTCCAGGGTTTCAATTCGTCCAAGTGCTTCGGCATATGCCCTGTCAGCTTCCTCTTCTCCGGCCTCCCCGGCTTCGAAGAATTCATAAATCACCCCAAAGTCTTCTACGGAGAGGTTCACTTTTTCAAACCCGGTAGTCCATTCTTTTATGGACTTGATCACCTTCATCTGTTTTTCGGCCTTTTGAGGATTTGACCAAAAATCAGGATCTTGTGTTTTTAGTTCTTCTTCTTTTAGCTGAAGTATTTTTTGATCGTAGTCAAAGATGCCTCCTTAGCGCATCCCGGCGCTCCAGGAGATCTTTTGCCTGGTCTTTTAAAATCATAATTTTAATTTTTGTGGGGTGCAAAGGTAAGGAATTATCTATTCATTCAGATAGCGGTGGATCAATTCTGGTTCGAAACCGCGGTTTTGTGCAAACCGGATGATTTGTCCCATTTTTTCAAATTTGTTTTTCTTTTTTACTGTCCGGGCTTTTTCTTTCATGGTTTTTATTAATACCTCGCGGTATTCTTCCATATCAATCTCTTCCAGTCCGTTTTCAATCAAATCATCAGAAAGTCCTTTCATTCGCAGGTAGTGTCGCATTTTTACCTTTCCCCACTTATTGAATTTGAATTTGTCGGCAATATAGGCGCGCACGTACCGCTTATCATCGATGAATTTTTCTGCAATCAATTTTTTGATGATCTCATCGGTTTCATTGTCGCTCGCTCCTGAGGCGGTTATTTTTTTTCGTATCTCGGGAGAACACTGTTCCGAATGACTGCAAAGAGTTGCCATTCTGGTGAAAATTTCTTCTGTTGTTTTTTCTGTATTTTCCATGGATTACGAATTGATTCAGGAACAAACAATAAATATAAAGAAAAAAATGGAAGGACAGATTACTATCTTCGGGTAATTTTTTCCAGTCATTGATTTTTTCTCCTGGCTCATACAGGTTACAACCTGTCCGCATCAGGGTTCGGTTTGCATGGTAACGTAAGGGGCCAATGACGGAATTTTCTATTGTGATACAACTTTTCGGTCCATGCAACTTGTATGTGTACTTTATTTCTGGTATGAAAACAGTTACCATTTTTCTGTCAGCACCACACCATCTTTAAACCGGTGAATCTCACCATTGGCATGGAAGATTTCCATGGTGACCACATATACACCCGGCTGCAGCCGGCTGCCCGTTTCATCTTCTCCATTCCAGATAAATTCTCCAAAAGTACCTAAAATTTCATTTTTTGCCAGGTGTTGTACAAATCGCCCCGAAGCATCAAAAATTTTTATGTTGGCTACGAAGCCTGATTTTCCTAATTTATAACGGATAATGTAATTGTCTTTGAATCCGTCCTGGTTGGGGGAAAAAGCTTCTGGTATAAAAGTGATTTGCGGTTTCCCTGTCGCCTCACTTGCTGCCTGGGAGTTTTCATAACCGGGAGTTCCGTATCCTGACCAGGCGGAAGCAGATTGCCAGTTTCCGGGAGCATTGGTGTTGCTGGTGAAGGAGACGCGCTCGAGTGCAATGCCTTCAACATCTCCCAGAAAGGGGGAATGCATTTTTTCCTGATAATAGAATTCATCAATGATTTGCATCTTTTCATTGAGCAGAAGAACATATCCTTCTGTGTTTGGAAATGGAGGCATTTGTTCCAGCTGAAGGAAATTGCAGGTGTCGGGAATGAAAAACCAGGGGAATACAGCATGGGTGTCTGTAGTCAACGCGAGATAGCATTTTGGTTTCCATATTTTTCTTTGGTTGGTTAGCTTCGAAACCCTGTCCGGTTGAAGTTGCTTGTCTCGGGTGGCCAGTAATAACCGGCTCATATCGATGAGCTTTGCTGATGGGTTGTATATTTCCACATAGTCTTTCCCTCCCGGAAACGGATTGAAAAGCAGTTCGTTAATAAGTATGTCGTATGGTTCAATGTTGTTTCGTTGAATTTTACAATGGTTTTGAAACAACGGATTGCTACACTCATCTGTGAGGTTAAAAATTTCGAGCGTATAAATCTTGTTTTCCTGAAATGATTTTTTAAAATGCAGATTTATTTTTGTGGCTGAGCTGAGGATTATTTTATCCGGATTTCCTAATATGCCCAGGCTATAATTTTCTTTTTCTTGTAACTTTAGTATATCCAGGGGTTCTGAAAAAAGCAGTTCTAACTCATTATCAGATACCGGCACTGCCCATTTTATCCATGGTGAAATCAGGTCTGGATTATTGGCCATTACTGAATTTGATGTTCCGGGAGTTCCGCCGTCCGGGTGTTGGCTTGCCTGCCAGTTCTCTTTTTGATGGCAATGGCGAAATGGATCGATGCGCTCCAGGCTCCAACCTCCGTTTTCTTTTTCATGATGGTCATACCAGGTGCTAGAGTATTCAATATGATCGATCAAATTCCCTTTCTCATCGAGAATGTCTATTTGTGCACCTCGATTGGGAAGACCTTGAAATCCAACAACATTTGAAGCCTGACCATAGGGTTTCAACTCATTGAGGGCTCCTGTGGCACATAATAAGAGACATTCACCAGGAGCGATCCAGTTGGATTGGATATTTTTTGAAATATGATTGATTCGTAATTTCCAGTTTTTGGTACATACCGGGTAATTGGAATTATTGAGCAGTTCAATGAATTCTGCATTGGGCAGTTCTACGGGGGGGTAAGGGTCGGGCATCAGCTCGTTGATAACTATATCAAAAGGTTTTACCGGTGGCAGCGGGCCGATATCAGAAATAACCATAAGGTTATCTAATATGACTTTATCGGAGGAATAATGAGTTGAAATGCGGCATATTATTCGAAGGGATTCTCCTTTCAGTCCTTCCGCTACAACGGGATTTGAGCCCCAGTTCCCTTTGCTTTCATGGTTTTTATGAAAAGGGACTTCCTGTTTATGATCCAATTGGAAAAAAGCTTTCAGGTATTTGGTTGTTTGATTTGCGCCGCTTCCGGTTTCAGAAGCAGTGAGTTCAACCATCACTTTTTCGCACGATGAGATATCGATCCATTCTGAGTACCAAATGACCTCACCATCGATATCACAGGCTTCAAAACGGCCTCCGGAAGTGGAAACTGTTTTAGCATAATCACCCGGATTATCCAGACTAATATCATGATATTCAAGATTCCATTGGGTAATTCCTGAAAAATCGGAAATTATTCCCCCTGTCTCGTCACCCTGGATACCTTTTTCAGGAACAGAAAAATTTTCCTGCCAGATGACCTGTGTGTAAGCCGGGTTAACGAGGTATGTAAAAACGATTGTTAAGATTTTCAGAAAACGTTGAATCATCTTATACCAATTACACGCAAAATAGTAATTTTACGTGAAAAAAAAAAGGGGGAAAGTTTATTCATGAGAAACGACCAAGGTAAATTATGTCATAAAAGCATGATAATGAATTTGGGAGTTCCATCGAAATGAGCTTGCGAATTCTTTCGAAATGCGTAAGCATTCTATCGAATATCGCTTAAATAAACACTAATAATGAGGTAGATACCTTTAAAATAAACGATGGTATGAGGAAAATACCATTGATAATAAACAATTTAATGAGATGAAAATTGCGATAGTAGGAGTAAGCGGGGCTGTCGGCCAGGAGTTTCTTCGTGTATTGGATGAACGAAGTTTTCCTTTGGATGAACTGGTATTGTTTGGGTCGGTAAGAAGTGCCGGGAAAGAATATGAATTCAGGGGAAAGAAGCTTACCGTGAAAGAGTTGAAGCATGGAGATGATTTCAGGGATATTGACATTGCCCTCACGTCGGCAGGAGCTGGTATATCTAAAGAATTTGCCGATACAATTACGCGGCATGGAGCTATAATGATTGACAATTCGAGTGCATTTCGTTACGATGATGATGTTCCTTTAGTTGTTCCGGAAGTGAACCCTGAGGATGCGAAAAAAAGGCCAAGAAATATTATTGCCAATCCGAACTGCTCAACCATCCAGATGGTTGTTGCATTAAAGCCTGTTGATGAACTTTCCAGGATCAAGCGTGTTCGTGTTGCAACTTATCAGGCAGCCAGTGGTGCAGGTGCGCAGGGTATTTCTGAACTGGAACAACAGATTAAGGAGATCGCTGAAGGCAAGGAACCAACTGTATCAAAATTTTCCTATCAGCTTGCTATGAATATTATTCCACACATTGATGTCTTCCTTGAAAATGATTATACCAAGGAGGAGATGAAAATGAACTGGGAAACCAAGAAGATCATGCATACAGATGCAGAAGTAAGTGCTACTTGTGTACGTATTCCTGTTGCCCGGGCTCATTCTGAAGCTATTTGGGTGGAAACAGAGAACCCCCTTTCTGTTGAACAGGTGAAGGAAGCTTTTCAAAACACGAAAGGGATTACAGTAATAGACAACCCTGCTGAAAAACAATATCCTATGCCACTGTTCGTTTCCGGGAAGGATGACGTTTATGTGGGACGTATTCGAAAAGATGTCACTGACCCCAACAACATTACTTTTTGGTGTGTAGGTGATCAAATAAAGAAGGGCGCTGCTCTGAATGCTGTACAAATTGCAGAATGGTTAATTCAGGAAGGTGAAGTAAAATAAGAGACTGTTTTGATTTTGTTTTTTAGAAATAATTTGATCTGTTTTTTGCTCAGACAAGGCAAAATTGACGCGAATAGCCATAGCTATTTAAGGAAATTTTGCAGCAGTATGAGTGAAAAAAGACTCAAAATAGAATAAATGGATAAATTTAAAACAGTCTCTAAATACCGCAGAAAATTTAATAAAAGATGCCTGGAGTTCCGGGCATTTTTTATTTTTACATCTTTACATACAAATGAACGATTATGGATACCATTGGGCAAGTAGAGGTTCGTCAGCTAAACATGAATGACTATGAGGAAATGTATAAATCTTTACAGGAAGCCTATCCCAACTGGCCTGAAGATTATTGGGAGAAAAATGACATCCGGAAGTTGGTGAAGATTTTTCCTGAAGGCCAGTTTGCTGTGGTAGTTGATCATGTTGTTGTAGGTTCTGCATTATCTATCATTGTAAAATATGAAATGTTCGGTGATGATCATTCTTATGAAGAGATCATCGGTAATTATAGTTTCAACACACATAATCCTAAGGGGAATACGCTATACGGTATTGACGTTTTTATCCGTCCTGAATACCGTGGAATGCGTTTAGGACGCCGGTTGTATGATGCCCGGAAAGAATTATGTGAGAAATTAAATTTAAAAGCTATTGTATTTGGTGGCCGGATTCCTGAGTACCATAAATATGCTTCCACTTTATCGACAAAGGAATATATTCAGAAAGTGAAATACCAGGAAATTGATGATCCGGTACTCAATTTTCAATTATCCAATGATTTTCACGTCAAGAAAGTGCTGCAGGGATACATGCCTGGTGACAGAGAATCGAAAGAATATGCTGTACTGTTGCAATGGGATAATATTTATCACCAAAAAATTTCGTCGAAAGCTCGTGGTTACAAGTCAGTTGTGAGGTTAGGGCTGATTCAGTGGCAGATGAGGCTTTATCATGACATCGTTGAACTTTTTACTCAGGTTGAGTATTTTGTTGATGCAGTAGCCAGTTATAAAGGTGATTTTGTACTTTTTCCGGAGTACTTTAATGCTCCGCTAATGGCCGATTATAATCATCTGGGGTATGCAGATGCTATCCGGAAGCTGGCTGAATATACTGAAGAAATCAGAGATCGATTTATGAATTTAGCTGTAACCTACAATATAAATATAGTTACTGGTAGTTTCCCGCTGATGAAAGATGAAAAGCTCTACAATACAGGTTTTTTGTGTCGCAGGAATGGGACATTTGAAACCTATCAGAAAGTTCATATTACTCCCGATGAGATCAAAACCTGGGGATTATCAGGTGGAAATCAAGTTGAAGTATTTGAAACGGATTGTGGGCCTGTAGGAGTATTAATTTGTTATGATGTAGAGTTTCCTGAGCTTTCCAGGATATTGGCACAACAGGGAATGTCCATATTATTTGTGCCTTTTCTAACAGATACACAAAATGGTTATTCCCGAGTTCGATATTGCGCGCGGGCAAGAGCTATTGAGAATGAATGTTATGTTGCTATTGCCGGTTCAGTCGGGAACCTGCCAAAAGTAGAAAATATGGACATTCAATTTGCCCAGTCTGTCGTGTTTACACCCTGTGATTTTTCATTTCCTACAACAGGAATAAAAGCAGAAGCCACACCCAACACGGAGATGATTTTGGTGGCTGATGTTGATTTGGATTTGTTAAAGGAGTTGCACAATTTTGGAGGAGTACAAAACTTAAAAGATCGACGAACCGACTTGTATTCAGTATGTCTGACAGATAATAAGAGTAGACGACGGGTTGGTAATTCAGATGAAATGGGGGAGAGATGACATGTCGATTTGATCGTCTATTCATCCTCAGTCCATGAAATATCGAATAAGTATTCATTAAAAGGGAAGCGTTGTGCATGAATTTTTTTCACTTCATCGTACAGTACTTCTTTTAACTCCTCGATATTTTGTTTAAGGGTAGCTGATATAAACAGTGCAGGCAGATTATTTTTAGCTATCCAGGAATTTTTCCATTCGTCGAGAGATAAATTTTCTTTGGTTTTGGGTGACAGGTCGTCCTCATCTTTTTTTACATACCTGAATGCATCTATTTTATTGAAAATATAAATAATAGGTTTATCCCCTGATTCAATTTCTTTTAGGGTATTGTTAACTGTATCGATTTGTTCTTCAAAACCGGGGTGTGAAATATCAACCACATGTACGAGAATATCCGCTTCTCTCACTTCATCGAGTGTCGATTTAAAAGACTCCACCAGGTCGTGTGGCAATTTTCGGATAAATCCTACTGTATCGGCAAGCAAGAAGGGCAGATTGACGATGATTACTTTTCTAACTGTAGTATCGAGTGTGGCGAATAATTTATCCTCGGCAAAAACGTTTGATTTTGAAAGCAGGTTCATCAGGGTTGATTTACCTGCGTTTGTATATCCTACCAGAGCAACACGAACAAGTTTTCCCCTGTTTTTTCGTTGCATCGATTTTTGCTTGTCTATTTTTTTCAGTTGTTCTTTCAGCCGGGCTATTTTATCGAGGATGATTCGCCGGTCTGTTTCAATTTGTGATTCTCCCGGACCACGAAGTCCGATTCCTCCTCTTTGACGTTCAAGATGGGTCCACATTCGGGTAAGTCTTGGAAGGAGGTATTGATACTGTGCCAGTTCAACCTGTGTTTTAGCGTGGGCTGTTTTCGCTCTTCTGGCAAAGATATCAAGAATCAGGTTGGTACGATCTAATACTTTACATTCCAGAAATCGTTCGATATTCCTTAGCTGAGTAGGGGTTAGCTCGTCATCAAAGATAGCAGTATCCACCTCCATAGCTACCATATAGGTTTTGATTTCTTCCAGTTTCCCTTGTCCAACAAAGGTAGAGACATTTGGGTTGTCTAATTTCTGGGTGAACTTTTTCAATACTTCCGCTCCTGCAGTGTCAGCCAGGAATTCGAGTTCTTCGAGGTATTCCATGGCTTGACGTTCATCCTGATTTTTAAATATTAACCCAACAAGTATTGCTTTTTCAGTTTCCGGCGTGGTTTCAATCATATAGTCTTCCTGTCTTATTTTCCTGATTAATCAGGTGTTTGCATAAAAAACTCCTGATCCAATATTAGGATCAGGAGTCTTAAATTATATTTTTTTCATTTTTTACTGGAGTACGAAGTTGATTGGAACCGTATAAGATACACGTACTGGTTTCCCACGTTGTTTTCCTGGTTTCCATTTGGGCAGTGTATTCACAACACGCAGTGCTTCCTTGTCAATAGAAGGGTCAACACCTCTGGCAATACGTGCATCGGTAATTGAGCCATCGGTATTTACAACAAACTGGACATAGACTCTTCCCTGGATGCCGTTTTCCTGTGCAATGACCGGATATTTAATAGCGTTGGCAATGAACTGCCTCAAAGCAGCTTCGCCTCCCGGAAATTCGGGCATTTCTTCAACAATAAAGAATACCTGAGTGTCTTCTTCCTCCTCTTCTACTCTTGTGGAAACAACCGGAGCTACATCAATTACCATGTCATCGGTAACTTCAGTATCTTCCATGATCAATTCATCCTCAATTTCTACATCATCGTCAACAATATTCAGTACTTCAATAACCTGAGGTGGTGGCGGTGGTGGCGGCGGAATCTCCTGTTCCCGGGTGATCGGAATAATTTCATCTTCAACTTCCTGCATTTGTACCTGTCCAAGGGAATCAGCTTTTTTGGGTGATGTTTTATTTTCAAAAGCTGCAAGAACCAATCCAAGTGCAACAACCAGCCCAAGCATCAGGAACAGGTTCCTTTTGTTTTCAAGGTCTGCTTTTGGTGACTTTTTGATTTCCATAATACTTAATCTTTTTGTTCGTTTATCAATACCGGCCCAAATAAAGAGGGCTAAAGATAAAAAATAATTGTTACTTGCTAATCATTTTTTTTTCAATATTTAATTTTTACAGATCATTATCTGTTATGAACACGGTTCATGAGCATTGTAATTTCTTTATTTAGAACAACAAAAACTTTACCAATTATTTTATCTGTTTATTGTTAATGGTAATCCCGATGTTTGTTGGGAGAACTCGCATACTTTTAATTAAAATTGTTTTGTGAAAACTTATCATGCTCTTTTTTTTTCTGGTATAGTTTCCACCAGGGTGTTGTGGGAGATTCATGATGTTCCCAATGGTATCCAAAAAAGTAACAGGAAATCATGGCCAGAAAATGATTTTTAGGTAAAGTGCGTGAATTATGAGGACTCATATCACTGCTATGTGGCCGGTGGTGAGGCATATAGGTGCCGAAATAAAAAAGCTGCCATGTGGAAAGAATTGCCGGAATAATCCAGAATGCCAGTAGCTGAATTTCTGAAAACCAGATTAGCAGGATGTTAAAAGCAACGGCCATGGATAAGATTTGCCACCAGGTGATATAGTTTTTCATGAAGGTAAACCACCAAATAAAAATATTATTGCTGCGTGGTGAATAATCAGGATCTTTTACTGAAGCCGGAAACAGATGGTGTTGATAATGTTTCTTTGCCAGGATTCGGAACGAGAGAAAAGCGAAGAGGGTGGTAGTCACATTTCCTAAAAAATTATTCAGCTTGCGGTTTCGGGCAACTGTCCCGTGCATGGCATCGTGACCGGTTATGAATAGCCCGGTGTAAAGAAAGGTTTGCAGTAAAATATGCAGATAGGGTTGGAATGTAAGAAAATCAGGTTCGACAAATAAAAGTGCAAACACGATATGTCCCAGCCATAGAAAAATAATTACCAATGCAATGAAAATTCCCATCATTCAAATATTTCAGGAAAGGTAGCCTAATTTTTAAAAACGGAGGATCTCTTTAAGATTTTTATATCCGTTTTTACTTACTTTTAGTTTGGTTTTATCTTGAAGTATTAAAACGTAGGATTCTTTTTCGTACTGTTGAATTTCATTGATTTCTTCTACTTTTACTATATAGGAGCGGTGAATCCGGACAAAATATTTTGGATCAAGAGCCTTTTCCAGGAATTTCATGGTTTTTTGTTTAACGTAGCGACCCTCTTTAGAGTATATCAGGACATAGTCGTCCATAGATTCGATGTAACGGATCTGGTCGACCGGGATGATATGTATTTTATGACGGTCTTTTACCACAATCCGGTTCAGGTACTCTTCTCTTGGGTAGTTGTTTATTTTTTCGGCGATGTCAGAAAAAACACCTTCAGAATTCATTTTTTCGGCTACTTTATGGATCGCTTCGAGCAAGCGTTCTTTTGCATAAGGTTTTAATAAATAATCAGCAGCATTGTATTCAAAGGCTTTCAAAGCATACTGATCGTAAGCGGTAGCGAAAATAATATGGGGTTTATGTTCAAGTACTTCCAACATTTCGAACCCGTTGATTTTAGGCATTTGGATATCCAAAAAAATCAGGTCGGGTTTTAATTCATTGATCAATTTTACCCCTTCAAATCCATTTTCACATTCTCCTACGATCTCTATGTTTTCGGCACTCTTCAGAAAAGATTTTAACAGGTTACGTGCCAGTTCTTCATCATCGACTATTATTGAACGTATCTTTTCGATCATAGAAGTTTATTTTTGAGGAATTACCAAAGTTACTTTATATTGTTTTGTATTATCTTCTACTTTCATCAGCGTGGGATTGCCATAGATAATTTGAAGTCTGTCCCGAATATTTCTCAGCCCGATTCCTTCTCCTTTTCTGGTAATAGAGGTTGGGTCGTAATTATTTATAATTGTAATTTCCAAAACATCTTCCCTGCATGATGCATGGGTAATAACATCAACAGGCTCAGTGGCTTCATAAACACTGTATTTAATCGCATTTTCATACAGAGGTTGCAGCAGCATGCTGGGTATGAAAGCGTTCTGGCAATTATGGTTCACCTTAAATATCGGGTTTAGAATATTTCCGAAGCGTACCTTCTCGATTTGCAGGTACAGCTTACTATTTTTTAATTCTTCGCAGAATGGAACTTTTTCTTTTTGATCGTGTTTTAGTGAATACCGCATCAGTGATGACAGGTTGATAACCATTTCCTGGGCTTTTTCAGGATTTGTCATGGTAAGTGATGAAATACTATTCAGGCTGTTGAATAAAAAGTGCGGATTAATTTGTGATTTGAGTGCATGGAGTTCCGCCTCTTTTATCAACGTTTTTAACTTACCTTCATTTTTTAGTTTTTCTTTAAATCTTTGGTAATAGCTTACCGCATAGAAAAATATCACATAGGTAATGTAGAGCATATATCCGCCAAAAATGCTTATTGCCAGACTGTTGTTGATCCATTGGTCCGCATAGGGGTGGAGAAGTTTGATCAGGACAATTCCTATATACAGCCAGATGAAGATGATAATGGTAGCTGCAATGAAGTGTGAAACGATAATTCTTGTAATCGAATAGCTTTCAAAGGAACTGTATTTGATGACATACCAAATGGATGAACCGATAATAGCAAACATGAATGGGAAAGCCAATCCTTCGGCAATAGCGATGCCAGGTTCTAAATCGTAAGCCAGCCATTTAAGCAATACATTACCTGTAAAAATGGCCAGCCAAACCAGGATATAATAAATTCCCAGACGTGGATTGGAAATGAATGGATGCTTAAAGTCCATATCTAATTGTATTTGACTTCAACTCCTCCGAAAGTGCTAAAACCTTTTATAATGAGTGTTTTTGACGGGTCGAAGTTCATTTCCTGCCCGGTGCTTCCCCGTTTATCTGTGAATGCTCCAAAAATTGTAGTTACTTCATTTTTAATGTTCCATTCGGGAGGAACTTTAAATCCGCTTCCCCCAAAAATGCATACGGCATCAATGACGGCGCCGTTATCCGAAAGATTAGCGTGTCGTAAATCGTATTCTGCACCCGCAAAGATAGAAGTGACCTTTCCTCCCAGGAAATTTTTAGAACTGATAAATATCTCTTTCCCTCCAAAAATGATGAAATCATCAAAATAATCCATTCCTATTTTAGATGGTTCGGGGATTAAAGGTTGGCTTTTGCTTTTATGTGTTAAAAGCAAAGCTATTCCTATCCCAATGATGAGTAGTGGCCAGCCTATTTGCCGGAAAAAATCAGGGATGAAGTTCAGCTCATCGATCAGGAAAAAACTGCCTACTATAATTAATATAGTTCCTGCAGTGCGGTTTCCCGCAACAAATGAAAAAATTCCGATACCGATGAGCAGCATCTGCCAGGAAATCAGGATATCGCTAACTACAGGTGGAATAATCTGCATTTTGATTAATATCCAGATACCCCCGACAAGAATCAGAAACACACCGAATAACACCCTTCTGTTCGAAACTTCGTTATTATTCATTTTTTACTCATTTGATTTGAAGGAATAAATATAACCATTAGCTCCGGGAAAAAGGCTTAATATTCGGTTAACACATGACATAAATCGGCCAATCCATCCAATGAATGAAAAATGGAAGATAAAAAGGTTGAACTGTTGATTTATTTGATCGAATGATCAGATTATGAATTATTTTTCATTTTAACCCAGGAATCCCGCAGGGGTACCGTACGGTTAAATATCGGTTTCCCCGGTGTTGAATCGTAATCGAGGTTAAAATATCCTAGTCGTTCGAACTGAAAATGATCGAGAGGTTTCGCGTCTTTAACAAACGGTTCCAGATAGCAGTCCGGCAGAATTTTCAGGGAATCGGGATTTAAGAATTCTTTAAAATCGATATCCGGATGGCCGGCTGGATCTTCGTCGTTGAACAGTCTGTCGTATAACCTGACTTCCGATTTAACGGCATGCTTTGCAGATACCCAATGCAAGGTCGCCTTCACTTTTCTTCCGTCAGGTGAGTTTCCTCCTTTTGATGCAGGATCATACGTACAGTGCAGTTCTGTGATTTCTCCCTTTTCATTTTTTATCACTTCATTGCAGGTGATAAAATAGGCATAACGCAACCGAACTTCTCGTCCCGGGGCCAGCCTAAAGAATTTTCGGGGTGGATTTTCCATGAAATCATCCCGTTCGATATAAATTTCACGTGAGAACTGAACTTTTCGTGAGCCCATGTTTTCATCTTCCGGGTTATTGATAGCGCCCAGCTCTTCCTCCAAACCTTCCGGGTAGTTTGTTATCACTACTTTCAGGGGGTCTAAAACGCCCATTACCCGTTGAGCCGTTTTATTCAGATGCTCACGTAAGCTGTGTTCAAGTAAGGATACATCAATCATCCCGTCAACTTTAGTCACTCCGATTCGATCGGAAAAATTCCGGATTGACTCCGGAGTAAATCCTCTTCGGCGTAATCCTGACAGGGTAGGCATACGCGGATCGTCCCATCCGTTTACATACTTGTCTTTGACCAGTTCCAATAATTTTCGTTTGCTCATCACGGTATAAGTCAGATTCAGTCGTGCAAACTCAATTTGCCTTGGCCGGTAGTCTGATTCTTGTAACTGGTCTACAAACCAATCGTATAGTGGACGGTGAACTTCAAATTCAAGTGTGCAAATGGAATGGGTTATACCCTCCCAGAAATCACTCTGGCCATGAGCAAAATCATACATAGGATAAACGCACCATTTGTCACCTGTGCGGTGGTGGTGTGCTTTCAGTATACGGTATAGGATTGGATCGCGCATATGCATGTTGGGAGAAGACATGGTGATTTTTGCACGCAGTACGCGTGAACCTTCTTCAAACTCGCCTGCTGTCATGCGCTGAAACAGATCCAGGTTTTCTTCTGATGAGCGGTTCCGGAAAGGACTTTCCATCCCGGGGCGTGTGGGTGTTCCCTTCTGCTGGCTGATAGTCTCTGCATCCTGATCGTCAACGTATGCTTTGCCTTCCTTAATTAATCTGATGGCAAAATCATGCAGCTTTTCAAAATAATCAGATGCAAAATACATCCTGTCTTCCCAGTCAAATCCCAACCAATGGATATCTTTTTGGATGGATTCCACATATTCCATCTCTTCTTTTGTGGGATTCGTATCGTCAAAACGCAGGTTACACTTTCCTCCATACTTCTCTGCTGTTCCGAAGTTCAGGCAAATTGACTTGGCATGGCCAATGTGTAAGTAGCCATTGGGTTCCGGGGGAAACCGGGTATGTACTCTTCCCCTGTTTTTCCCGTTTTCAATGTCCTGTTCAATTTGGATGTGAATAAAATTCGACTTTTTAGCCGGTTCTGTGCTGTCGGTGCTGTTTGACATGATTCGTAAAATTTATCCGCTGGTTTTCAATGGTGGCAAAATTAAAAAAAGGTTGCTCAGTATGATTATCGTTGTGCCAATTTCTTTGCTTTTGTCACTTATTTTTAATTTCGCTCAAAAAAACAGAATGGGAATTATTGAACTTGAAGGAATGCACTTTTTTGCCTATCATGGCCATTTTGAAGTGGAAAGAGTTGTTGGCAATGAATTTTTGGTGGATATTACAATAGAAACTGACTGTATGGAGGCTGCCGAATCAGATGATTTACAGGATGCACTCAATTACCAGGTTGTTTTTGAGTTGATTAAGAGGGAGATGCAGGTTCCTTCATTTTTGTTGGAGCATGTGGCCAAACGCATTCTTGATGCTCTCTATGCTGAATTTCCAACCATTCAGAAAGCAAAAGTCAAGGTTTCCAAGCTTAATCCTCCTATGGGCGGGCAGATTGCAAAAGCCAGTGTAACGCTGATGCGATGATGCCTTATTTAGATTTTGAAAGGATAGAATGCCCCCCCTTGTTAAATGCCAGGTCAATTTGCATCAATCATGGGAAAACTATTGATATGGATGAGCAGGATATTTAACACGGCAATTCCCTTTAATACATCGGGAGACACAATTCTTTCGGAAGGTTGAACAGGCTGTAATCTCAAGGCAGAACGAGTTTTAGAAAAGGTACTCTAAGATAAAATCAACTGTTCGTGTAAAAATGTTTTGGTGGTATGGATTAAAGAGCAATTTTTTGTACATTTGCAGTCCAAAATAAAAAAATGGTTCCTTGGCCGAGTGGCTAGGCAACGGTCTGCAAAACCGTGTACGGCGGTTCGAATCCGCCAGGAACCTCCTCATCTTACATATTTCCGGCTGTAGTCCAAGTGGTTGCAGCCGGATTTTTGTATGTTGGGGGGCTTAATCGGAGGCCTAATGAAACGAACAATGGATTAACCTGCCACATCGTAAAACAGAACTATTGTCCATGAAAAACAGAACTACCTGTTTGCCCATTTTTTATTGAACGATAAAGCGCCTTGAGATCATCGTTTTTTTATCGTTTACAACAAACAGGTAGATTCCGCTTCGCAGGGAAGACACATCAATGGTTCCTGTTCTGGATATACTTCTGTTTTCTGCCACTACATTTCCCCGGATGTCCAGAATTTTATAAGCAGAATTCTCCTCCGGAACAATATAATTAAGCTTGCCGGAATTTGCCGGATTGGGGAAAATCGTGATTTCGTTGATAGAAATTTGATTGATATTATTCACTGGTTCTCCGGCGAAAATTTCAATAGTAGAAAATGATTTACTCCCATATTTTAGTGGATTTCCATCGTCAACGATCAGGGTGATGATATAGTTCCCTTCTGCAGGAAATACGTGTTGTACATTTTCACCTGTCCTGTTTTCGGTTCCGTCACCAAAATCCCACAGATAGGTTATTTCATCTCCATCAGCATCAGTTGATTCTGTACCGTTTAGGTTTACCGTTAAAGGAGTATTTCCCTGTACAACATCTGCTGATATATTTGCTATAGGAGAATGGTTATCTGTTTTGATTTTGTTTTTGATTTTCAGGAAAGGAATGGCATAAGAGGTTTCCCGGTATCTGAATTCCTGCCAGCCGGCATCGGTTTCGTACAACAGTGCAGAAATGGTACTATCTTTTTCATTTTTAACTGCCTCAGTAATATCGAATACTCCCCAGCCGTCCTGGTAGTCAGATGTGCCAATCAGGGTAGTGCTTTCCGGTTGGTTATTCCAGGTCACGGTTGTTTCTTCCCAGTTGTCATCAGCAACATATTTCAGGGCACAGGCGTTGGTTCCGTATTTACTGGCAATATGAAGGGAAGCGTTTATGATTTCATTTCCATCCAGTGGGTATTTCACTCTGAAAATTCCATGTCTGGAAGTATTGTCGATTCTTGAATTCAGAACAGCTCCAAAATTGGCATCGGGTGACTCAGCATCCAGGAATGCATCGGCATTTACCGGGAAGGTACTTGTTTCTGTTCTCGGGTCGGAAACCTCGATAGTAATTTTTTTCTCAAATGATTGCATGCTTCCGTCTTTTACCCAGAAAGTAACCTGGTGGGTTCCCGGCGCATAAACATGAGAAACCCTGGGGCTGGTATTTTGTGCTGTAGTACCGTCACCGAAGTCGTAGTGATAGGTCAGTTGGTCATTATTTTCATCGTATGAGCCAGATGCATCGAATTGGACGATCAGGGGTGCGTTTCCTGAAACCGCACTTGGATTTATGGTTCCCACAGGCCGGAAGTTTCCGGTAATTTCAACGCTGTCTATGTAGGTGTCGGTTCCACCTTTCCCATCATATACGGTAAGCGTTATCCGGTAAGTGCCCGGGTAGGTATAAGTATAAGAAGGATTTTCTTCGGTACTAAAATCATAATCCACATTTCTGCTGGTTCCATCGTTGTAGAAAAACTTGTCTTCAAATTTCCAGATATATTTCAGGTTGTCATTGTCGGGGTCACTGGCATCAGAGGTGAAGTTTACCGTTACCGGAGCATAATCAGTGTCGGTTCCGGAGGATGTAAATGTTACCACCGGGTTATTATTTCCGGCATAAGAAAATCCTTCCCGGATATAGTTATTAACCGTTTTCGCTTCATATTCTTCAGGCCATTCCGCCAGGGGTCTGTTGCGCACTTCTTTCAGAAATGCCTCCAGGGTTTCCGTTTTTCCGAGGAACCCGTGGTATGAGCCAACTGACCGGTTGGGATCGATCCACTGAGGATCGTTCATGTTCTTGTTGTTATCCCATTTATAAACAATATTGTTGACGTAATCAGTTATCGCGCCATTATCGATTGGAAAAGCATTTCCATTTATCGATGCAATTTTATTGGCGATGATATTATTTTCAACCAGGAATCTTTCGTAGCTTGTCCATATGCCCCAGACAGCTCCCGTGCTTAGTCCGCCTGTGATCCCTTCCGGATCCATTTGTCTGCCTTCCAGGATTACATTATTTTTAGCGATAGCGATGGTGTCATAAACAGATTGATGTCCGTGGTAGCCGAGGTTCATGGCAACAGCGTTTTGTACAAAGAGGTTTTCTTCGACGATTCCGCACCCGCGTAGTTGTAGTCCCTGTGCTGCTCCTCTGGTAATGATGTTGTTGATCACTTCTTTTCCTGAACAGTTGTATGTCAGGTACAGGTTGTGATTATACATATTAGCTGCGGCACCCGGAACATCTTCGTTCCATCCATTATGATCAAATACACATTGTTCAATCCGCAATCCATGAACCTCTGAAGCAAAAATCCCGGAAGGTCTTGAGTTGTTATCCTTTGCACTGTTCTTGTAATAATTATCAAGGATGATACTTCTTCTGATGGATACATTTCTATACTTCCCATCATACCCCTGCACTACAATTTCATTGAAGTTCAGTTTACAGTCTTCGATTAAAATATTCTCCCCGCTACCCACAAGCCGAAGGGTTTTGCCGGTTTGATCCGGATTGAAATCCGGAGAGTTTGGGTCATGTCTGTAGTTATAAATGTGTAATCCATGTAAAACGAAGTTCGATTTGGTTTTTCCGTTATGGTCGATAAAGTTTTCGGTATTTTTGATCAGCGGGCGGTCTCCTGTTGTGCCATAGTAGCTGATAATAATTGGGTTATTGGCGTTCTGTCCACTTCTGAAGCGCCCCAGGCTTTCATTTTTCCACTCTTCTCCCCGTTTTAACAGAATCCAGTCGGGGTAACCTTCTCTGGCTGCGTTGGTTGCAGCTGTAATTGTTTTATAGGCATTTACTTCACCCGGATTCCGGACATCAGTAAATGATGACGCCTCGTAATAACGGGCGGTTGCATCGTTCCCAAGTGTTGCATCCACATAATAGATTCGGGTATTGGCAGCCGGAAGTAAGACTGTCCAGCCGTGCTCATCGGTTTCTCCAATACCTGCCTGAGAGGTGAAAAAGAGAAGGCTGAAAAGAAAAGTAATGATCAACGATACTTTCATCTCTGATCTGGTTTGTAGGTTTGTTCTGAATGTGTTCATTTTTATCTCATTTATCGGGATGATTGAATCTGTTTTTTCCGGATATTTCCGGGTGTTTAAAGCTTCTAAAATAACACAGTTTTGCTAAATCAGATAAAAATCATCCAGATTTTTCAGGATAATATGCATTTGGGGGATGAACATATTTACAGTCTCTAAGTATAAAGTAATGAATAGAAGTGTGGTATCACAAATCGCGGAACAGATTACTTAATGAATTTGGAGCGGGGGACAAAGATTTTTTTTGCCAGATCGGGACTATTAAAGAAATTGCCACGATTCTGGTTACTTTCCAGGATAAAGTTATCTTCATCCAGGTAAAATCCTGTAATCTCAACAGGCTCCATTTGGTTGTCCCCCTCAATTCTCAATTGATGGGAAGCAGAAATTTCGGGTTTCATTTCTGCAAACCGGCTATCGGTCAGGTTTCGGATTGCATTGAAATAATTGACAACCTCTGTTGAGTCAGCCGGTTGATTTTCTATGGTCCAGCTGCTGTCGGATTTTCCAAGCATGAAGGAGCTATCAGCCGGGTAATTGAAAATAAGTCTGCGCCAGTCTGCCGTGTTTGAGCTGATTACAGTCTTGTCGCGAAAAGTATTGCTGTTGCGGTTGAAAGACATACCGAGCATTCCATTTACACCATAGACTTCTTTTTCTCCGGCGAGGCGGATATAGGAGGTCATTTTTCGAGGTTGTGAAAAATTAAATTTTCCGATGATCAAATCGGCCACTACATCCTCTCCTTTAAACAATTTAACTCTGGTTCCCAGGCTGTCGGTCACCTCATAGCTATCCCACCGGTCTTTCCCAATGGCCACAACGTTTTCCGGAGTTGCCTGATTCAAATCATTCACCAGTGAACTGGCAATTGTTCTGTCAGCTTTAAATTTTTCACCACCGGACTCCACCATCCAAAGATCGTTTTCCCTGAACAGTCTGATTCGTTCTCCATGAACGACCCTCGGGTATATTTCTATGGCTGAAATTTCTCCTGATTCTACCTTCACCAGATCTTTTTTAAACGTTCGGTTTCCTTTGCGGGAGTCGATCCATTCAACGAGCACAACGAGTATCAGAACAGAAAAAAAGATAACGGTGAGTTGTTTAATATTTGCTTTACGATACATGGCAACAAAATTTTGACTGATTATTTGTTGTAATCTTCACTACGTCTTTTTTCACGAATAACACGATTTTTTTGCATACGGAATAATCCATAAAGAATGATTAGCAGAACAGGCAATAAAAGGTTGAGCCATTTCAGGAAACTTTTTTTCCCGTCTTCCACCTGTTTTAGCAGACGTGAAGTCACCCCCCGGGTGCGCAGGTCGATCAATCCGGTATCATCGGCCAGCCAGTCGATGGTGTTCACCAGAAGGTTGACATTGTCGGGTGTCAATTGTTGTGCCTGTTGTCCCTGTCCGTTAACGGCAAAATCACCATCCCCGATTACCATCAGTTTTGCTTCGTTTTCCCCTGCAATTTTTCCCTCGAGGATTCCCGCGGCTGTAATTTTTTTCATAGGGAAGTCATTCTTTTCCCACTTGCGCTGGATATTAAAATAAACCGGCATGGATTGCACCCCGGAAACTTCTGAGCTCAGAACGAGAGGTTTAAAGTGCAGAGAAGTATCGCCGGAGTAGGAAACAGGACTTGCAAATTGCATGATAACTGTTTCCAGACCGGAAGTAACAGGATGATCCTCGAATGTGTTAAATATAGGAAGATAAGGGAATTCAACCTGAGAAGTAAATGAAAAAACCCCTTGTTGCTGAACTACGCTCACTGCCCCACAGTTTGCATCAACAATAAAACTGTTTTCTATTTGGATTCCCTTATTCGCCAGCCAGGTTTCAAGTCCTGTCGTAATTTCAATGCCTATTCCCTGGTTTAAATCTCCGTCGACCCGATTGATGGCAACAATCATATTTCCGCCACCGGCGAGGTATTCATCCAGCATGCTCAGGTGCTCATCAGGGATGGAATCAATAGGGGCAATAAGTGCAAGTGTTTTATATTTATCCAGGTAAGTAGAGTCAGTTAAATGAACACCTTCCGTTTCATTTAATACTCCCAGAGCTTCCATTGCCTGCCACATCATGGCGGTAGATGGTTCGCCGTGTCCCTGGATAAAACCGATCAGGTTTTTGTTTTCTGTGGTAATTTTTTTGATACTGGAAGAAAGGGAGTACTCCATCGCTGATCCGGGTTGTATAAAAGGAATAACTTCTGTTTTATCGCCGTAACGAAGCACAGCTCCCAGGAAAGCTTTTTTTTGTACCGACTGATCTTTTTCCCTTACATTGATAACTACCGGGGAGATGCCCTGTTGCAGGGCAGCTTGTTCCGACTGTTCGTCTGCATTGGGATTAATAAATTCGTATACAATATTCCCTTTGGAGCGTATAGCGTATTCGGCCAACAGTTCTCTGAATCTGCGGCGAGCCTGGTCGATGTTAGGCGGTAATCCTTCTGAAAAATAGGCAGTTATTGTAACCGGATTGTTTAGATCTTCGAGAATATCTTTCGTTGCATTACTTAGGGTATAGCGTTTATCTTCAGTGAAATCAAGGCGAAGATAAAATCGGCTGGCAAGTATGTTTAGCAAGACAATAATGCCGGCTACCAGCAGGATATATGGTAATATAGACGATTTTTGTTTCATAATCTTACTGCTTTAGTTTACCGATCGTTTGACTAAAATGGCTTCGGCACTAATGATCCCCATAAAAATAATGGAAAGAAAGTATAGGATATCTTTGGTGTCGATTACACCCCTGGTTATGGAATCGTAGTGGGTGGAAAGACTCAGGTAGTTCAGCACAGTGGCTGCCAGTCCGGAGATGTTTGCTGAAATAAATCCGAATAGGAGGTGAAAAAAAATTCCGATAAACAAAGCCAGTAGAAAGGCTACAATTTGATTATTGGTCATGCTGCTGGCAAAAAGTCCAATACTGATATAGGCACTGCTCATCAGCAGCAGACCCAGGTATCCTGCCCATACAGCTCCGTGGTCGATCGGACCAAGTGACCAAACAGTAAAGTAGTAGGGCAAGGTTAGCAACAGGGCAATGCCGATGAGGGTGAGTGTAGCCAGAAATTTGCCCCAGAGTACCTGCCATTCGGAAACCGGCTTGGTGAGTAACATCTCAATGGTTCCGCTACGCCGTTCTTCCGCAATTTGTTTCATGGTGAGTGCAGGAATAAAAAAGAACAGTGTCCAGAATGCGATAGCAAAGAAAGACTGCAGACTGGCCTGGTTTACAAAAAAAACATCTGATCCGTATAGCCATGTAAACATGCCACTGATGACAAGAAAGACAACAATCATAATATATGCAATCAGTGAATCGAAAAAGGATTGTAATTCACGTTGTGTAATTAACCAGATTTGCATCATCACTCTATCTTTTAATTTTTTGTTACTTCTCTGAAAATATCTTCCAACTTGGTTTCAACCGGTGTTAAGCGGGTGATATACCATCCTTTCTCTACACACAGGTTGAAAATATGCTTTGCCGATGTTTGTCCGGGCTGCGATTGTATCTTAAACGTAGAGCTATTCTCATCCGAAAAGTCAACAAGGGAAACTGTCGGCAACGCTTTCAGTGCCAAGAATGCTTCATTGCGTTCAGTATTTCCCAGTCCGATGAGCAGTAATTCGTCGCCGTGTGCCTGACGACGAAGCTCTTCGGCAGTGCCATGTGCTACAATTTTTCCGTTATGGATGATAAGAATCCTGTCACAGGTAGCTTCTACTTCTGCTAAAATATGTGAACTCAGGATGACTGTTTTTTCCTTCCCGATATTTTTTATCAGTTCACGGATCTCTACGATTTGGTTCGGGTCGAGCCCGGTAGTCGGTTCGTCGAGGATGAGTACTTCCGGATCGTGAATTAACGCCTGGGCAAGGCCAACTCTCTGTTTATATCCTTTCGAAAGCTCTCTGATTTTTTTGTGTTTTTCCGATTTCAATCCGCAAACCCGAATCATTTCTGAAACGCGACTTTCAATTTTCTTTTTATCTACACCATGGAGACCGGCAACAAATCCTAAATAATCAATGATTGGCATATCATAATATAACGGATTATGTTCGGGGAGGTAGCCGATATGTTTTTTTACTTCAGCAGGATTCCGGGTAACTGATATTCCTCCTACCTGAATATCTCCGGTATTTGGCACCAGGTAACCGGTAATGGCTTTCATCGTTGTCGTTTTTCCTGCTCCGTTAGGCCCCAGAAAACCGAGTATTTCACCTGTTTTGACAGTGAAGCTCAGGTTATCAACAGCATGTTGAAGACCATAAGTCTTCGTTATTCCATCAACAATTATATCCATTTTTTTGCGTGTGAATTTTGAAGATGCGAAATTAAAAATTTAAAAAATTTAATAAATCGCGTTAAAGTATTTTAACACAGTTTAACAAAAATTTTATCCATTCTCTGGTATTAACCCAGGTTGCCCTATCCGGCTGTTTGTTGCATCATTTATTTTTCCGGTTCTGCATCGAACCGTTCGATAAAATCGGTTGATAGCACTCTGAATTCGGTTCTTCTGTTGATGGCTCTTGCAATTTCCTGTTGTTCTTCGGTCAGCTTAATAATAAAATCTTCAGTCAATTCATCTCCCCGTTTGAGGAAGTCATATTGCCGGGCCAGATTCCGGGTAACGGTTTTTGGCCAGGTTTCTCCATAACCTTTTGCCACCAATCGTTGCGGGCTGATTCCTTTTTCGATCAGGTATTCTACAACGCTTTGTGCCCTTTTTTGTGAAAGATCGAAGTTGAACTGGTCGCTTCCAACATGATCAGTATGAGCCATTATTTCAATGGTGATGGTTGGATTCAGCATCAATATAGCAACCAGGGTATCGAGCGATGTTTTTGATTCGGGAAGTAGTTCCCAGCTACCGAAGGCATAATTGATGTTTTCCAGGTTGATGGGTGAGTCGGTAGGTGTAAGAAACAGTTCGAATCTGAATGTTTTACTGTCTTCCAGGGTCAGGGTTGATGCTGAGGCTTTATCGCGAAGATAACCCTCTTTGAAAGCAGCGAATATGTATTCTGTTTCCTCTTTGAGGGGTACCTGGAACTTTCCGTTTTGTGTTCTTTGCCGCAGGTTTGTTCCGTCGGTCCCAATAATCCGCACTGTAGCTCCATCAATAGGGGTTCCGGTTTCTTTATCAAAGACTTCCCCTTCAGCCCTGAATATTTTTGGGGGTACTTCAAATTGATACAGATCATCGCTTAGAGAACCTTTGCGGTTAGAAGAAAACATACCTTTGTTTTGTCCTTCAACAAAAGCAATTCCAAAATCGTCGTATGAGGAGTTCATCGGGTACCCCATGTTTTCAATTTCCCAGTTTCCATCTTCGTCTTCTATAGCCCGGAATATGTCAAATCCTCCCATTCCCATGTGGAAGTTGGAAGAAAAGTAAAGTTCGTTGTTATCTCTTACAAACGGAAACATTTCATCGCCAGGGGTATTGATTTCGGGACCGAGATTTATCGGATCGGTAAAAGTACCCCCTCTTTTTTCTGCTCTCCATATATCTTTACCTCCTTCTCCTCCCGGCATGTCGGATACAAAATAGAGCATGGATCCGTCGGGGCTCAGAGCAGGGTGAGCGGCAATCAGACTATCACCGATAAGCTGAAGCCTGATGGGTTCAGACCAGGATCCCCGCGATTGGGAGGTTGAGTACAATTCAGATCCTAATGATTTTGTTTTATCGTAGCGGCAGCGTGTAAATATCATCAGTTCTCCGGTTAATGACAGGGTAGCCGCTCCTTCCTCATCCTCTGTGTTAACCACCAGGTTTTCTTCCAGGAGCTTGGGTTGCTCCCATTTTTGTCGTTGTATGTTGAAGGATGATCTGAACAGGTCGGCATAACTCTGACCGGTAATCATACTGTTCTTTTTTCCGGTGGCTGCTTTACGGGTTGAGGTAAAAATGATTTCGTTATCACGACCTCCAACAAAAGCCGGAGCGTAGTCACTTTCCCTGGAATTGATTTCTTTGATTGGATTGATGATATGCCGGGTTGGATTAGCTATCCATTCCTGGGTGAGGTGAATTGCCTCCAGACCATTTTGTGCCCGTTCATCTCCGGGAATGGAATCAAGGTACATCCTGTAATTTTCAATGGCTCCCTCAAAATCCTGGGTGTTTCGTAACATTTCAGCAAGAAATAAGAGGGCTTCCGGATCAGCATATCCTCGGCGGATAGCATTACGATAATACAATGCAGCACGTTCATAATCGCCAATATAGTGATAGCACTGGGCCATAGCATAGGTATATTCCCGGCTTTTTACACGATCTTTTTCTTTGCGGCTGGCTTTTCTGAATTTTTCAATGGCTTTGTAATACTCCCCAATTTCCCTCGATATGAGCGCATCTCTGCCATATCTTCCTGAACCACAGGATGTCAGAAAAAGTGCAAAAATTAAAATAACTAGTAACCTGATGTTTATATTCATTGCTTCTCGCCGTTTCAACAAGATTGAAATATTTTTTGGTTGTAAAAATAACGGGTTTATATGATTTAAAGTATAAATTTCTAAAATGTGCCTGATTTTTTTTAATCAGGCTGGTTTTATCCTGTTCATTATGTCTTGTTTTTTAATGACTATTCAGGTGGAAATGAGCAGTTCTTCCATATAACGAGCATGATAATTTTTTATGCCCGGACAAGATAAAGGGCTGTCTTCAGACAAAGACAGCCCTTCTTGCATTTCCTGGCTGGCAGGGATTTATTTATCTGACAAACAGTAATTCACGGTATTTGGGTAATGGCCATAACTCGTTGTCAACGATCAGTTCGAGCTTATCAATGTGGTATCGTATATCCTGTAGAAAAGGCCTTACGGTTTGGTCGTATGCTTTGGCTTTTTCTATAGCACCGGGTATTACATTGGCTTTCTTGCGGGCATCAACCATTTGTTTGCTTTTTGCTTTAATGGATGAGATGTGCTTTCCAATTTCCCGGATAAGATCCATCCTTGCTCCGGCCAGTTGTTCAAACTCTTCTGCTGAGAAAACTTCCTTCATATATTTTACATTTTGCAACAGGGTTGTTTGGTATTGAACTGCAGTAGGCACGATGTGGTTAATAGCCAGGTCACCCAGAACACGCGCTTCGATCTGGATTTTCATGATAAATTTTTCGTATTCAACTTCTACTCTGCCATGTAATTCCTGTTGATCCAGGATTTCCAGTTTTTCAAAAAGCTTAATAGTTTCTGGGCGCAGATATGCGGAAAGTGCTTCAGGGACATTATTTACATTGGATAATCCTCTTTTTTTGGCTTCTTTAATCCAATTGTCACTGTATCCATCGCCATTAAAACATACAGGTTTTGAATCGATGATTAATTGTTTTAATATTTGAAATATGGCTTCATCTTTTTTAGTTCCTTTATCGATCAGTTGATCTACTTTTTCCTTGAAATCAATAAGTTGGTTGGCCATAACAGCGTTAAGGGCGATGAGTGCAGACGCACAGTTGGCTGATGAACCAACGGCTCTGAATTCAAATCGGTTGCCAGTAAATGCGAAAGGTGATGTGCGGTTTCGGTCGGTACTATCAAGGATAATTTCCGGGATGCGGCCGATATTTAATTTCAGTGCAGTTTTTTCATCGGGTGTCATTTTTCGGTCAGTAACCGATTCTTCCATCAGGTCTAGCATTTTTGTCACTTCGGTACCCAGAAAAACAGAAATGATAGATGGCGGAGCTTCATTTGCTCCCAGCCGACGCTGGTTTCCTGCATGATAAATGCTGGCACGCAGCAGGTTTTGATGATCATAAACAGCCTTAAGGGTGTTGATGACGAAGGTCAGGAACAAGATGTTCGATTTAGGATTTTTCCCTGGTGAATAGAGGTTTACACCGGTGTTGGTTGACAGCGACCAGTTGTTATGTTTTCCCGAGCCATTAATTCCTGCAAATGGTTTTTCATGGTAAAGGATGCGAAATTTATGGCGGCGGGCAATTTTTTGCATAATATCCATAATAAGCTGGTTATGGTCGTTGGCCAGGTTTGCCTCTTCAAAAATGGGAGCCAGCTCAAATTGGTTTGGAGCCACTTCGTTGTGACGAGTTTTCACTGGGATTCCAAGTTTATAGGCTTCGTTTTCCACATCTTGCATGAACCGGTTAACCCGGGTTGGGATGGAAGAAAAGTAATGGTCGTCGAGCTGCTGGTCTTTTGATGAGGAGTGGCCCATCAGGGTCCGGCCTGTCAGTACCAGGTCGGGCCTGGCCATATACAGCGCTTCGTCAATTAAAAAATATTCCTGTTCCCATCCCAGATTAGCCTGAACGGAAGTCACATTTTTGTCGAAGTACTGGCAAACAGCTGTTGCGGCTTTGTCAACTGCACTTAATGCCCTCAGAAGCGGTGTTTTATAATCCAGTGCTTCCCCTGTAAAGGAGATGAAAATGGTGGGGATGGTAAGGGTCGTTTCACTGATAAATGCTGGAGAGGAAGGGTCCCAGGCAGTGTATCCACGAGCTTCGAACGTTTGTCGTATTCCTCCGCTTGGAAAAGATGAGGCATCCGGTTCCTGTTGTGCCAGGAGTTTCCCTGAAAAAGCCTCAATAACCCCATGATCGTTGTGGATGATAAAAGCATCATGCTTTTCAGCTGTCCCGTCGGTAAGCGGCTGAAACCAATGGGTATAATGAGTTGCTCCATTTTCCAGTGCCCACGACTTCATTCCCTGAGCGATTTGATCGGCCATCTTCCGGTCAATAGTCGTTCCGTTTTCAATGGCATCCATAACGGCATTAAACGCTTCTTTTGAAAGGTATTTTTTCATTTTAGGCCGGTCAAATACCAACCTGCCATAGTAGTTCGATACCAAATTGTCTTCCCGCACAAATGGCTCGGGTTTCCGGTTGAGAACTTCCTCTAATGCTTTTAATCTGAAATGTGCCATAATTTTAAATTTTTATAAATTAACTGATGAGTCAAAAATAGTGTATTTTTTTAATCAGCCCTGTAAATTTATGGGTAAAAATTTTTATTTGTTTATATTTTATTAATGTGACTATGTTTTTATGGGGGTTATTTTGTTATTTGTGGGTGTTTTTAATTGTAAGCTTAATTTTAGTGAAGGTGCTTTTTTCTCAGTTTAGAAAACAAAATGGCGGTTCTTTTGTAACAATTAAGTATTTATTTTGTCCTATTAGGTCGGATAAATAAACCGATATACATTATACTTTTACTACTTTTGTATATTAAATAGATGAAATTATGAAAACAACCAGGCGGGAATTTATTAAGACAAGTGGGGCGGTCACAGCAGGAGGAATCATCTTGCCTCCATTTTTACCGTCGTTTGGAGCACAACAAATAACAGAAAACGTGAAGAATTATTTAGATCATTTTGAAGTTACAGCTGAGATATTACATCAGGTAATGGCTGCAGCTATGAGTAAAGGAGGCGATTATGCCGACCTGTTTTTTGAGCATAAGAAATCAAATAGTCTTGCTTTGGAAGACAATAAAGTTAATCGTGCTTTGTCAAATGTTGGTTTTGGCGTTGGGATTCGTGTTTTAAAAGGCGATCAGACCGGTTTTGCCTATTCTGAATCGGTATCGTTGGATGCCCTGTTGAATGCAGCCAGGATGGCTGCAAATATAGCAACCCGGGGTAACGGATTTCAATCGGAGAGAATAATTGAGAAGATCCCAGCCAATTATTACGCGATCTCCGAGAAATGGGATGATGTTTCGGTAGAGCAAAAAGTGCCTTATGTTCAGAAAATTAATGATAAGATCTTTTCTTTGGATGAAAAGGTGATCAAAGTGAATGCTTTTTTAACGGATGAGACATCTTACGTATTATTTTATAATTCTGAAGGAAGGCTTACATATGATTACAGGCCGCTGGTTAATTTTGGAGCTTTTTGTATCATGCAAAAAGGGGATCAGATAGAAAATGCCTATTCGTCCCGTTCATTCCGGGTTGGTTTTGAGTGGCTTACCGATGAGCTGGTTGATGAGCTGGCTCAGGAAGCGGTTGACCGGGCAAATATTTTGTTTGAAGCCACCCGGCCTAAAGCCGGTGAGATGCCGGTTGTGATGGGTGCCGGTGGCTCCGGAATATTGTTGCATGAGGCAATTGGACATACTTTTGAAGCTGATTTTAACCGGAAAGGGACATCCATTTTTAGTGATAAAATGGGAAAAAAAGTTGCTGAAAGTTTTGTGAATATCATTGATGACGGAACATTAGTGAACAACCGGGGATCCATCAATGTGGATGATGAAGGGAATGACGTACAGAAAACATACCTGGTGAAAGACGGGGTGCTGAACAGTTACCTGCACGACCGGATCAGTGCACTGTATTATGGCGTTGAACCCACTGGTAACGGTCGCCGCGAATCGTTCAGAAGCATTCCGATCCCACGTATGAGGGCTACCTATATGGAACCAGGTCCTCATTCCAGGGAGGAAATTATCTCCGGGGTAGATTATGGAGTATATGTCGATAATTTTAGTAACGGCGAGGTTAAAATTGGAGCTGGTGATTTTACCTTTTTTGTTAAGTCAGGGTATCTGATTGAAAAGGGAAAATTTACCCGTCCAATTAAAGACATCAATATTATTGGAAACGGGCCTCAGGCGCTGGCCGATATTTCTATGGTTGCCAATGATTATCTGATTGATAACGGTTCGTGGTCGTGTGGGAAAGATGGACAGACTGTTCCGGTTACCTGTGGGTTGCCTACTGTGTTGGTTAAGAAATTAACGGTAGGAGGTTCTGTTTGATCGATGTTTAACTATTAAATGATTGCAAAATGACTAAAGAAGAAAAATATAATATAGCCCGATGGGTAATAAATCATGCCCTTAAGAATGGCGCTCAACAGGTTAGTGTTACCATCTCGAACAGCCGAAGCAGCAGTGTTGAGGTTCGTGAAGAAAAAATTGATACCCTTGAACAAGCCATTCAGAATAATCTTACCATACGCCTATTCGTGGATAACCGGTATTCAACACATTCCACCAACCGGTTAAATCAAGAGGAGCTGGTCAGGTTTATCGATGAAGCGATTGTTGCTACACGTTATCTTTCTGAAGATCCTTTCCGGTTATTGCCGGATCCTGAGCTTTACTACAAGGGAGGCGGGCCTGATTTAAAAACAGTTGATAGTGGATTCGACGGGCATAATCCACAGCAAAAAATTGAACTGGCTTTTCTTACCGAAAAGGAGGTGTTAGGGAAAGATGAACGTATTATTTCTGTTACTTCCAGCTATTTCGACGGACTGAGTGAGCGTGTGATGGTTGCCAGTAATGGCTTTGAAGGTGACAGTGCCAACTCTTATTATGGATTGAACGCACAGGTGTCGGTTAAAGGTGGGGATGCCCGGCCTTCATCTTACTGGGGAGAAACAGATATATTTTTTGAAAAACTGAAAAAGACAGGAATCGGAAGCAAAGCACTCGACCTGGCTTTGAAAAAAATTGGTCAGAAAAAAGCAGCCTCAGGGAAAATGCAGATGATTGTCGAAAACAGATTGGTATCCAATCTGTTCAGTCCGCTTATGTCAGCATTAAACGGATCTGCAATTTATCAGAAAAATTCATTTTTAATCGATCAGTTAGAGAAAAAAATATTTTCCGAAAAGTTGACCGTTACTGATGATCCATTTATCCCGTCGGGCAGGGGAAGCAGGCACTTCGACAGTGAGGGGATGGCCACCCGGAAACGTCCTGTTTTTGAAAATGGAGTGGTGAAAAATTATTATATTGATACTTACTACGGGAAAAAGCTGGGAATGAACCCAACCAGCGGAAGCAATACCAACCTGGTATTTAATACGGGTGAAAACAATCTGGATGAGTTAATTGCCCTGGTGCAAAAGGGAATCCTGGTAACCGGTTTCAATGGTGGAAATTGTAACGGCACTACTGGTGATTTTTCTTATGGTATTGAAGGCTTTTTAATTGAGAAGGGAAATATTGTTCAGCCAGTTTCCGAAATGAATATTACCGGAAATATGAAGGTTCTCTGGTCTGGCGTTGACGCGCTGGGAAATGATGTTTATAAAAATTCATCGTGGCTGACTCCGTCCATTCTGTTTTCAAATGTAGATTTTAGCGGAGTATAGTGTGTTTGTTCCAGGAATTCATTTTCATGACCAAAAGCAGAGCCTGCCTTCCCTGATATTTTGGGGAAGGGAGATTAATTTTTAAAAAATGAGTAAATTGTGCCCGTTAAATGGTTATTTATGAAACGAGCATGATTAATATTTTCGAGGTTCTATTAAAATGAATTACGAATGAGCTCCATCGAAATGAGCTTGCGAATTCTGTCGGACACCATCAAAGATTAATCGTGGAGTGAGGTGAAAACCTAGAAAATATACAATTTGAATGAGATGAAACAAGTATTAATTATTGCAGCACTTGTATTGGTTGCCTGGTACTCAAATGCGCAGGGGTATAAGCAAGCAGCAGGAATTCGTGCAAGCTGGATTTCTCCGGGATTTGAATACAGGTACTACACCAGTGACATGCATTCACTTCGCGGTCTGTTAGCCCTTCGTGACCGTGGACTTCAATTTCATGCGTTATCTGAGTTTTATCAATACGACCTGTTCTCTTTTTCCAATCAGATCCTGTTTTTTTATGGAGCCGGATTGCATGGGGGATTTGAGAACTGGGATGAAGTGACGGAGGTAGGCTGGAGGAAACAAATTGAAACACATACATCATGGGTTGCTGGAATTGATGGTTTGATAGGTGTTGAGTATGTTTTTTATGATGCCCCGGTAAAACTCGGACTGGAGGCGAAGCCTTTCATGGATGTTTTTAGCCACGATGGAATACGCTTTAATTTATATGATTTTGCATTTACATTCAAGTATCTTTTTTAATTTTCATTTAACCATATAAATGTTATACGTTGTCGAAAGTTGAGTTGCCGGTGACCGATGATGAAGTCTTAAAAGACTTTGGCTTGACTTTAAGGTTCGGGAGATTAAAAAAAACGAAGCTGTCTGGGTTCGTTTCAGACAGCTTCGCTTGGTATAAAATTAGTAGAAGTCTACGTAGGGAGCATTTTTCAGAAACTCCAGGCTTATCCTGCAACTTTCCAGAGGTTCAAAATTGTATTTTTCTACCTCAACAATTCCATATTTTGCTCCTGATTTTTGGCGTTGGGCAAATATGGATTCGAAATCCATTTTCCCACTTTCACCCAGTTCTTTTTCATCTTTCAGGTGCCACAGTTCGAACCTTCCCGGATAGCGGTCGAAATAATCCAGCGGGTCTTTTCCTCCCACAACGATCCAGTATAAGTCGAGCTGGAACATGACTTTTTCAGGATCTGTGAGCTCTAGCATCCAGTCATAAACAGGTTTCCCTTCCAGAACTGTTGTAAATTCGTTTGAATGATTGTGATACCCAAAACGGATTCCTTTAGCATTACATTTCTCCCCAACCTGGTTAAAATATTCACAGGTACGTTTCAGTCCTTCCAGACTGCTATATCCTGTCTTTCCCATGGAAGGTTTAACAATATATTTCGCACCGGCAGCCAAATGGGCGTCTATGCACTGATCCCACCAGGCCATGGTTGCATCCCAATTGGCTGAATCGGGAAGATGATGACCGGTATGTGAACTCAGTATTTGAATCCCGTTGGTTTCACACAGCTGTTTGAAATCGGCAGGTGAAAGGCCGTAAAATTTGCCGTCATTATAACCTGCAGGTTCAACGAATTTATACCCCATCTCACCTATTTTGGCTATGGTAGTCGCAGCATCTTTTTTCATGTCCTCACGAACTGACCACAACTGCAATCCGATATATTTTTCCTTTGGCGGATTGCATCCTGCAAATACCTGGGTTAATAATGCGGTAATTGCAACGAATAAGAGCATTTTAACAGTCATTCTTTTCTTCATCATTTCTTATTTTAAAAATTTATACTTTTCAGGTTTCAAAATTAAGTAATTCTTTGCGTTTAATGAAGGGTGATTCTGTTTTTATTCTGAACTTTACCCCTTATTGTTATATTTGGCTAGGATTTGAAAATCCGGCAACTTAAAATTTGGTAGCAATGATAGGAAGAATAGACACGATGGAAATTTTAATTCAAATCAGAAAAATTGTTCGATCAATAAATATTGAATCAAAAAAAATTGAAAAAGAGTATGGGGTAAGTATACCTCAGGTGTTATGTCTTCATTATTTGCGCGATTCAAAAAATTTTCAGGCAGGCCAGGGCGAGATACGGCGGTTTTTAAATCTGAACCCAAGCACCACCAGTGGAATTATCAACCGGCTGGAAGCAAAAGGGCTGATTGCCCGGTTGCCCAAGTCAGGTGATAAACGGGTGGTTACCATTGCCCTTACTTCAAAAGGTGACCAGCTCATGGAAGGAATGCCTGCATTACTTCATGAACAGCTGTCGGAAAAGTTGAACAAACTGGATGATCTAACAACCAGTAGAGTACAGGAAAGCCTTGAACTCCTGGTAAATCTGTTAGGAATCAGCCAACTGGAAGCATTCGATCTGCATGCAGAGGAACCCCGGAGTATCTCCAGATAAAATCCGGCCATAAAACCTATTTCAAATGCATCTGCTTTTGTTCTGTTGAACTGATAAATACGAAACTAAGGATACATGAGTTTTCTGAATTTTAAGTAACGTTTTAAAATTTCTGACCGGATGATGTGTAAATATACAGTAATCCTGTCCATCTCCTGAAAAACAGAAATATAGTTCCTGTAAAAAACACTTAAGATTAATTCTTGGTTAAAGGAGATGAGTAAAATTTCTTGTTGTTGGTATTAAATATTTGATAATCTGTTATTTATATGTAATTTGATCTGTAGTTGATTTCCCGTGTTTATTGGATAACCCGATTATTTTCACTATTTTTGTTCGCATAGAAACTAGGTTAATGAAACAACCATAACGATTCATGCCATAAAAAAGCATGATTAAAATTATGCAAGTTCACCCGATGACCGTCGGGATTGCCATTAAAATTAACAATTAAAAACAGATGCAAATATTTAATGACGTTCAACAGGAAATTGCCAGAAAGATTAAACCAGAGAGTAACATTTCAAACTGGAAGGATTGGAAGTGGCAATTAAAAAATTCAGTAAAAACAATTCAGAAGTTTGAGTCACTAACCGGCATAAGATTTTCGGAAGCTGACAGGCGGTTAATTGACAAGACGCTTGATCGGTTTCCCTTATCCATAACACCCTATTATCTTTCATTGATTGACACAGATAATTATCAAAATGATCCGGTATTTAAGCAGGCGTTTGCCGATATTAATGAATTAACTGTTTTGAAGACCGATATGGTGGATCCTTTATCGGAAGATACTGATAGTCCTGTTCCCGGGATCACTCATCGTTATCCTGACAGGGTATTATTTCATGTGAGTAATGTTTGTTCCATGTATTGCCGGCACTGTACCCGTAAAAGGAAGGTCGGAGATATTGATTCCATCCCGGGGAAAGCACAGCTGCTGGATGGTATAGAGTATATAAAAAATACACCACAGGTTCGTGATGTATTGCTTTCAGGGGGAGATCCGCTGATGTTATCGGATAGTTACCTCGATTGGTTACTGTCGGAAATTACGGCAATACCCCATGTAGAGGTCGTTCGTATTGGTACCCGGATGCCGGTAGTTTTACCTTATCGTATTACTTCTAGTCTGATTGACGTGTTAAAGAAGTATCAGCCTCTGTGGATCAATACCCATTTTAATCATCCGCGTGAAATTACGGCCTCCTCAAAAGAGGCGTTGGCAATGCTGGCCAATGCAGGGTTTCCGCTTGGAAATCAGTCGGTATTATTGGCTAATGTGAATGATTGCCCCCGGATTATGAAAAAATTGGTGCATAAATTGGTTCAAAACCGGGTACGTCCTTATTATATTTACCAGTGTGATTTGTCGGAAGGCCTGTCGCATTTCAGAACACCAGTGGGGAAGGGGATTGAAATCATGGAAAGCCTGATCGGTCATACTTCCGGATTTGCTGTCCCAACTTATGTGATTGATGCTCCAGGTGGCGGAGGTAAAATCCCCATTATGCCCAATTATATCATTTCCTGGTCAACCAATAAAGTCGTTCTTCGAAATTATGAGGGGATTATTACCACTTACACAGAGCCTGAAAGTTACGAATCAAAGTTCTGTGACAGGAATTGTAACGAATGCAATCTTGAACTGCAATTAGACGAAGCTGATGAACAAAAAGGAGTTGGCATTGAACAGTTATTGTCGGATTACGATGAAGCGATTTCTCTAATCCCGGATAATAACGAACGATACAACAGAAGGGATAATAATGGAGGATAAGATTGAAAAATTTGGACAATCAATCCTGCAGCATGGAAAACTAAACGACAGGATTTATCTGCAAAAATCTGCCCCGGCCGATATTCCGGATCTGATTGTATTTATGAACCAACTGGCACAACAGGAAAATTATACTAAAATATTCGCTAAAATCCGAGTGGAATCGCTCCCGCTGTTTGTTAATAACGGCTATTGCATGGAAGCATTTATCCCTCAGTTTTTTAATGGGTATGCCGATGGAGTAATGGTTTCAAAATTTCTTTCTGAGACCAGAAGAAAGCCCCCGGTTGAACAGTTACATGCTTTTTATAAACTTCTGGAGAATGCGAAGGTTAGCCAGCGGAAAAAGCTTCTTCCCGATTTTACATTAATAAAATTGAAAGAAGATGATAGTCAGGTTGTAGCAGAATTGTTTAAAAAGGTATTTACAACATATCCTTTTCCGGTTCATGATTCACAATATATTTTACAAACGATGCAAAGTCATGCCGCTAAATATTTTGGTGTGTTGGAGGGGAATCAGCTGGTGGGGGTTTCCACTGCAGAAATTGATGTTGAAAACAGAAATGTAGAAATGACTGACTTTGCTGTATTGCCCAAATGCCGTGGGAAAAAATTAGCCTGGCATCTACTTGATTTTATGGAGCAGGAGATGAGAAAAGCAGGGATCATAAATGCTTATACTATAGCACGGCTTGCTGAACCCGGAATGAACAAGACTTTTATGAATGCCGGATATAAGTTTAGCGGAACACTGGTTAATAATACTCAAATTGCGGGGAGTATTGAGAGTATGAATATTTTCTATAAACCATTATAAATATGTATTTAGGGAAACGTTGCAAATATGCTGAGGAATGCACTGTTTATCAGGATGAAAACAATGAAGTTAAAAAGCCTGTGTTTTTGATCAGAAACGTGTTCTGCAATCGTGGTTTAAAAGGATGGAAAAATTGTAAGAGGTATATGGCCTATGAACGAGGGGAAAAAGTAGATGATACGATGACGCCCTATGGATAGCTCAAGAATTTTTGGTCTGTTATCCAGGAAAAAAGCTGCATCAGAATTCATTGGAATAGTTATTTTTGTGGCCTGTATTAGAGGCAATGAAAAATAAGGAGTTACTGGCATATTTTACTGCTCTGGGGGCAGCTTTTTTTTGGGGATTTTCTTTCGTGTGGTTTAAAATTGCTTTTTTGGCATATAAACCCATTACGGTAGTTTTATTTCGGTTGATTATTTCTGCCGGACTGATACTGATTATTGCATGGGTACTCAAACGATTACAAAAACCATCCCCCAGGGATTTCAGGTTATTTTTTCTGATGGCTTTTTTTGAGCCTTTTCTCTATTTTCTCGGAGAAAGTTATGGGTTGACCTATGTTTCATCAACGGTTGCTTCGGTGATTGTTGGCACTATTCCCCTTCTTTCACCTATCGCGGCGTGGTATTTTTTCCGGGAGAAAGTGACCTGGATGAATGTTGCTGGTTTTCTTTTTTCTTTTTTGGGGGTTGCTCTGGTTGTTCTTGACGGATCCTTCCGGCTCGATGCATCACCACTGGGTGTTAGTCTGGAGTTCATTGCTGTTTTTTCTGCTATTGCTTACTCTATTGTTTTACGAAAGGTCGTTTCCCGGTATAACACGCTTACTATTATTGCCTACCAGAACCTGATCGGGATTTTTTTGTTTTTGCCTGTTTGGATGTTTGTCGACTTAAAACAGTTCATCGTAACACCGTTTCATCCCCAGGCATTCAGGGCGATTGTTTTGCTGGCTGTTTTTTCCTCCACACTGGCCTTTGTCTTTTTTACGCAAAGTATCAGAAGGATTGGGGTTAACCGTTCCAATACCTTTGTGAATCTCATTCCGGTTTTTGTGGCTATTCTTTCGTTTTTTGTTCTGGATGAAAAACTAGGTTGGCAAAAAATTGGAGGAATTCTAATTGTCATTACCGGCTTATTTCTGGCTCAGATAAAAAAAAGGAAGCCTGAAGGAAAGAATGTTGCTGAGGTTCATGTTATTTCATAATGCGAAAAGTATTGCACAAAACACCGGAGGAATTGAAACTGCTTACTAACAAAAACAGGCAGGAGTCAATGGCTTTCTTAAAAAAGCTAAAAAAGAAAAAACCCAAAATATTGGATGATGTGGTACACAGGTTTCATGATGAAGCATTCGAATCATTTTGTTGCCTGGATTGTGCCAACTGTTGTAAAACTATTGGTCCGCGGCTCACGGGAAAAGATATCGACCGGCTGGCCGGCCATTTCAGGATAAAACCATCTTCATTTGTAGAACAATATGTACAGATTGATGAAGACGGGGATTATATTTTCAAAGAACACCCCTGTCCGTTTTTGCTGCATGATAACTATTGCATGGTTTATGAGAACCGGCCCAAAGCCTGCCGTGAATATCCACATACTGACCGAAAGCGCTTTATCCAAATCTTGGATTTGTCGCATAAAAACTGTGAAACCTGTCCGGTGGTATATGACCTTTTCCAGGAGTTGAAACAGGTTTCTTTTTAAGGATTTGCCGAAAACATTTTATATTTGTGAAGTGTGTAATGATTCGATCAGAGTTAATCAAGTCGGCATACGAATAAATGGGATAGAATGAATTTGGAAGTAATATTTCAACAGTTAAAACGTTTACAGGATATAAAAAATTGAATGAATGAGCATGAAGAACCTATATTCACATACAAATAACAATCTAATTTTCATGGAGGTTTTATCTTAAATCATAGAAAATTAGCAATTTTAATATGAAGCACAAAATTTACCTATGCCTGTTCTTAATCCTGGTTGTTTTTTCAGGCAGGGCTCAGATTGGAGGAGAAACCACTTATCAGTTTTTGGAACTTACCAACTCGGCCCGTGTTGCGGCGCTTGGGGGTACACAGATCGCTCTGACCGATTCGTCCGATCTGAATCTTCCGTTTCACAATCCTGCTCTTTTAGACAAGGGGATGCATAATCATGTGCTGGCGAACTATGTAAATTATTTTGCTGACATTAACTTTGGGTATGCCTCCTATGCCAGGCACTTTAACGGTATAGGAAATTTTGCCCTGGGAGTTCATTATATTAACTATGGTGATTTTAAAGAGGCTTCTGAACAGGGTGAACTTACCGGGATCTATTTTAATGCTGCCGAATATGCTGTCAATTTAATTTATTCCGATCGATATGGGCGTCTCAGTTACGGGATTAATCTTAAACCTGTATTTTCAAATTTTGAAAGTTATCGCTCCTTTGGTTTGGCAGCTGATTTGGGTGTAAATTACAGCAGTAAGGATAATCTGACTCATGTAGCACTGGTTGCCAGGAATATGGGCACTCAGGTGACCACTTATTACCAGGACGGCAATCGTGAGCCAATCCCCTTGAATGTACAGGCCGGCATCAGCACCCGATTGAAATATGCCCCTCTCATTTTTTCTCTTACCATGCAACATTTGAACAATTGGGACCTGGCATGGTCCGAGTCAGAAAAGGAACAAACCCTTGAAAGTTGGTATGTCCGGAAGGAAAGCTTCACTAAACAAGTGATGAGGCATGTGGTGCTTGGAGCAGAGATCTTACCTTCCGATAATTTTGTAATTCGGGCAGGATACAATTACCAACGGCGACAGGAATTAAAATTTGATGAGCGGCTTTCAACTGTAGGTTTTTCTATGGGATTTGGTTTGAAGATCAATCGTTTTCGATTCGACTTCGCCACATCCCGATTTCATCTTGCCGGTTCTTCGAATCTTTTTTCGCTTGCTATCAACTTAAACCAGCGGTTTTAAATTAAGACAATTGTGTCTGATTTAAAAATTCAATTACCTTTGTATTAAATTCTGATATCATGACCCAAAAAAGGATTGTAATAGCAATTGACGGCCATTCATCATGTGGAAAAAGTACGCTGGCCAAATCGTTAGCTCGTGCGCTCGGTTATATCTATATTGATAGCGGGGCTATGTACCGGGCAGTAACATTGTATGCACTTCGTAAGGGATGGATTGTTAACGGCCAGACCAACAATAAAAAGATATTGGGCGGATTGAGTGATATCAGGATTACCTTTCAATGGGATGAGGCGGCCGGAAAAAATACTACTTTTTTGAATGGTGAAAATGTAGAGGAAGAGATCAGAAAACTGGAGGTGTCTCAAAATGTAAGTCCGATTAGCACTTTAGCCGAAGTTCGGCATGAAATGGTTAAACAACAACGTGCCAATGGTCTGAAAAAAGGGATTGTCATGGATGGCCGCGATATTGGAACGGTTGTTTTTCCTGACGCTGAATTGAAAATATTTATGACTGCCACACCCGAAATAAGGGCACAACGACGCTATAATGAGCTGATTGAAAAAGGAACTGAGGTGAATTTTCAGGAAATCCTGAGGAATGTGGAAGATCGGGATGCAATGGACTCAACCCGGGAGATAAGTCCGCTAAAAATTGCAGATGATGCACTCATCCTGGATAACAGTCATCTGACCCGTGAAGAACAATTACTATGGAGCCTGGATAGATTTAATGAAAGAACGGGGAACAATGAAAGTTGAAATTGACAACCGCTCTGGTTTTTGCTTTGGAGTGATCAGAGCGATTAAAACAGCTGAAAGTCATTTGGAAAATAGTAATGAATTGTATTGCCTGGGCGATATCGTGCATAATGGAATGGAAGTGCAACGGTTGGAGAAAATGGGACTTCACTCTATTACACGCGAAGAGTTCTTTACTTTGAAAAATTGTAAAGTTTTAATCAGAGCCCATGGTGAACCACCTGAAACCTATCATTACGCCAGGGATAACAATATTGAACTGATTGATGCAACTTGTCCTGTTGTTCTAAATCTTCAGAATAAGGTGAAAAGGTCGTTTGAAAAGAGCAATGCCCAAAATGGTCAGGTAGTTATTTTTGGAAAAAAAGGGCATGCTGAAGTAATAGGCCTTGACGGTCAGATCCATAATAAGGGCATTGTATTGGAGAGTATGAACGACATCCATAGAATAGACTTCTCTCGTCCGGTTTCCCTCTATTCCCAAACAACAAAACGGGTTGAGGAGTATTTTGCTATTGCTGAAAAAATAAAAGCTGAAATGAAACCTGGAGTACCTGTTGAAATAAAAGATTCTATTTGCCGGCAGGTTTCCAACCGTGTTCCCCACCTAAAGATATTTGCACAAAAATATGACCTTATTCTTTTTGTAGCCGGGCATAAAAGTTCAAATGGGAAATATTTGTATTCTATTTGTAAAGAACAAAATGCCCGGACACATCATATTTCCAGAATTTCTGAGATCGATCCCGATTGGTTTGAAGGCATTCAATCGGTCGGAATTTGTGGTGCAACATCAACACCTGACTGGCTGATGGAGGATGTTGCTTGTTGGATTAATCAAAAATTCAACTCCTGATTCATTCCCTACCCATGTCAGAAATCTATGCCCAGGTTATATTGCCCTTACCATTACACGATGTTTATACTTATCGTGTCCCGGGAAAATGGCAATCAGTAATTCAGGCAGGGCAACGGGTAGTGGTACAGTTTGGAGCAAAAAAATATTATGCAGCTTTGGTGTATTCTCTTTCAGATGTTGTTCCTGAGGGGTTGGAAATCAAGGAGATTACTCAGTTGCTCGATGAAGAGCCTATTGTTTCGCTTGAGCATTTTGAAATGTGGAAGTGGATAGCTCACTATTATTGTTGCACGCTGGGTGATGTTTTCCGGGCAGCTATTCCTGCAGGATTGAAACTGGAGAGTAAGTCGAAAGTGTTACTGACCGATCTGGAGGATGAACAGGTATTATCTGATAAAGAATTTAAAATAATTGAACAGGTAAAAAAAGGCGCTTTATCTATTCAGGATCTCCAAAAAGCATTGGGTAAAATTTTTTCATATCAGACGTTGAAGTTGCTGGTTGAGAAAAAGGTGATTCGGATTGAGGAGAAAATGGATATGAAATACAAGGTAAAAACTGAAGTATTTGTCGTTTTACATCCTGAATCAGAAAATGAATTTATTCTTCAAAAAAAGGTGGATTCTTTGCAACGGGCAAAGAAACAGAAAGCTTTACTTTTTCATTTTTTTGAAAAAACAGGAATATCGGGGATTACCGGCAAGCGAAAAATTGGAAAAAAAGAGTTACTAAAGGGCACTGGATTTAGTTCCTCCCTGTTGAATGAGCTGGTTAGAAAGAAAATACTGTTAACTCTTCAAAAACCTGTTTCCCGGTTAAATGAGGAGGAGGTTGTACAGGCCGGGTTGTCCTTTTTGAATGCATCCCAGGTAAAAGCGCTGGATGAGGTTAAGGCTTGTTTTACGCAAAAAAAAGTGACTTTATTACATGGGATTACAGCCAGTGGGAAAACAGAAATATACATCCATCTGATTGATGAAAAGTTAAAAAGGGGTCAGCAGGTGCTTTATTTATTGCCGGAGATAGCCCTTACCACGCAAATCATTGCACGGTTAGTCCACGTTTTTGGGAATCGGGTGGGTATTTATCATTCCCGGATGAATAGCCAGGAGCGGGTTGAGGTTTGGCAGAAGGTACTCCAATACAGGTTACATCCAGAGGAGGGGTATCAGGTGATCCTGGGAGCGCGTTCTGCTCTTTTTCTGCCTTTTTCAAGGCTCGGCCTGATCATAGTTGATGAAGAACATGACATTTCATTTAAGCAATCTGATCCTGCTCCCCGGTATCATGCACGCGATATGGCTGTTGTTTTGGCCAGGCAGCATCGGGCGGATATTTTACTGGGGTCGGCTACTCCTTCATTCGAAAGCTTTTATAATGGTTTGAAAGGTAAGTATGGTATTGTTTTTCTGGGGAAAAAACATTTTGATCTGGAACCACCGGAAATCATTGTTGCCGATTTGATTCGTGCCCGGAAAAAGAAACAGATGAAATCAGTTCTTACTCCAGAGTTATATCAGCTCATGGAAGAGGCACTCCAAAATAAGGAGCAGGTTATACTGTTTCAAAACAGGCGGGGTTATTCTCCCTACCTTCAGTGTTATTCCTGCGGCTGGATACCGAAGTGCGATCATTGTGACGTGAGTCTGACATACCATAAGTACAGAGAGATGTTGATTTGCCACTATTGCGGGTATAGTCAGCCCCTGCCAAAAATGTGTGTTTCCTGTGGGTCAACTGAACTTTTATCCCATGGTATTGGTACGGAAAAGATTGAGGAAGAACTGATATCCCTTTTCCCCGGGAAAAAAATTGAGCGAATGGATTTAGATACCACCCGTTCCAAAAATGCTTTTGAAAGGATCATTCAGGATTTGGATTCAGGAAAGACCGACATTCTTATTGGCACACAGATGGTGACCAAGGGTCTTGATTTTGAACATGTGTATGTCGTTGGAATTATAGATGTAGATAGTCTGATTGGTTTTCCTGATTTCCGGGCACATGAAAGAGCTTTTCAGTTGGTATCGCAGGTGAGTGGTCGTGCAGGACGAAAACACCGGCGCGGAAAGGTTGTCATTCAGACTTCACAGCCTACACATCCCATCATTGAACTGATGCAGCAGCAGGATTACAAAGTTGCTTTTCATGCACAAATAGCAGAGCGAAAAATGTTTCGATATCCTCCGTTTGTACGGTTAATTAAGCTGGTAGTCAAACATAAGCAGGCTGAGTATGTCCATCAAATGGCTGAAGAGCTGGCCGGGCAGATCAAAAAAAGCAAAGCGTTTACTGTTCTTGGTCCTGAATTTCCGATGGTCAGCCGTATCCGGCAGTGGTATATCAAAGAGATTTGGTTGAAAATTAATCCCGGCTATTCACTTGATGGGATAAAAGAGTATATTCGCCGAACGGCTGCTATTGTTGTCAGGAAAAAGGAGAACCGACAGGGAGTGATTCACATCGATGTGGATCCGGTTTAATGATCGAAGATTAAAATTAAACCGATAAATCCATTCATGTTCTTCTTTTAAATATAAATTTTTATAGTTTTGTAAGTTTTAAAAAAGTCGGGTGAACGGGAAAGAAGTAAATCAGATATTTGAGAAGTTCAGTCAGATGCGCGCTGTTATTATTGGCGATGCGATGGTTGATATCTACCTGTGGGGTAAGGTTGAGCGGGTTTCTCCCGAGGCACCCATTCCCATTGTTTCAATTACTAATCGTGAAAGCCGGTTAGGGGGAGCAGCGAATGTTTCCTTAAATTTGCAGTCGTTAGGCGCAACTCCTGTGCTTTTTTCGGTAGTGGGTGATGATGATAAAGGCCGAAAGTTTAAAAAAATGATCGCAAAAAATCATTTGTCTGAGCAAGGGATTTTTGTTGATCCACACAGGATAACCACAGTAAAAAGCCGTATTATTGGGAAAGGACAGCATATTGCCAGGGTTGATGAGGAGTCAACTGAATTTATTCGTCCTGAATTGGAACAGACTATTGTTGAAGGAATCCGAAAGGAGTTAGATTCCCATAGGGTAGATGTGATCATTTTTGTTGATTACGATAAGGGGGTTATCACACCTTCGTTATTCGAAGAGGTAAACAGAATGGCTCATGAAAAGGGTATTCCCACGGCTGTTGATCCCAAGAAAAGAAACTTTAACTGCTACAAGAATGTTGATCTTTTTAAACCCAATTTTAAAGAATTCGTTGACGGCACAGGATTGCGTTTAGAGAAAGATGATTTGGATTCGTTACGTGATGCTGCGCACGCACTGAAAGAGAAACAGAATTTTAAGCTTATTTTTATTACACTTTCTGAGTTGGGCGTTTTTCTCAGCAATGGTTTAAAAGAGCAGTACTATCCTGCTGTAATCCGTCATATTGCTGATGTTTCGGGCGCCGGTGATTCAGTTATCAGCGTAGCCAGTCTGGCTATGGCTGCCGGATTATCACCCAAAATAATGGCTATGATATCAAATATTGCCGGAGGTCTGGTTTGTGAGAATCTGGGAGTTGTGCCGGTTAATAAAGAACAACTGATGCGTGTCATGAAATCGCAAAAATTATAAACTGTTTTCCTGCTCAATTTCAGTGTTTTAATCAGTTACTAACGAGGGGTGTCGAAAAATTCCTTAATGAGATTAAGGGTTATTTGTTAAATTTGAAACCATTCATAAAATGAACAGCTGATGGGTAAAATTATTTCTTTAGCAAATCAGAAGGGAGGGGTTGGAAAAACCACAACCACCATTAATCTGGCAGCGAGTCTTGCTGTACTGGAACAGAAAGTTCTTATCATTGATGCCGATCCACAGGCGAATGCCACTTCTGGTTTTGGATTCGATGTCCAAAATGTACAATCGAGTATTTACGAATGCATTGTGGATGAAATTGACCCGGAAAAGGTTATTCTGAAAACTGAAATAACCAATTTAGATATGATCCCTTCGCACATCGATCTGGTAGGAGCTGAGATTGAAATGCTTAACCTTCCCAATCGTGAAAAAGTGCTTCGGAGTGCCATTAGTAAATTGAAAAATAGTTATGATTTTATTTTCATCGATTGTTCTCCTTCACTGGGTTTAATTACTGTGAATGCGCTTACAGCCTCCGATTCGGTAATCATTCCGGTGCAATGTGAATATTTTGCCCTTGAAGGCCTGGGTAAACTATTAAATACCATAAAAATTATCCAGAACCGCCTGAATCCGGCGTTGGAGATTGAAGGTTTTTTACTTACCATGTTCGATTCACGACTGAACCTTTCCAATCAGGTATATGAGGAAGTTAAGCATCATTTCCAGGATATGGTATTTGAAACGGTTATTCAACGAAACGTGAAGCTAAGTGAGGCTCCCAGTTATGGAAAGCCAGTTGTATTATACGATGCCAGCTCAAGGGGAGCTATCAATCACATGAACCTGGCCCGTGAAATACTGCAACGAAATGGGATGACCCAAATGGCGCAGGAAACAAAGATCATTACAAATTAATTTTTTTTGCTATGGTAAAAAGGAATGCACTTGGCCGGGGTTTGGGCGCTCTTATTGATGATGCCGAAAAAATGAAGCAGGCTGCTATTAATGAGGTTGAAATCAGTAAAATTGAGGCTAATCCTTTTCAGCCAAGATCAAATTTCGATGAGGAACTGCTCGAAGAGCTTGCTAACTCTGTTCGTGAAATCGGATTGATCCAACCCATAACACTTCGAAAAATCAGCATGGACCGGTATCAGGTGATTGCAGGTGAACGAAGGCTCCGGGCAGCAATAAAAGCAGGGCTGAGAACAATACCTTCATATATTCGCCACGCGAAAGATGATGCGATGCTCGAAATGGCATTGGTTGAGAATATCCAGCGTGAAGACCTGGATGCCATTGAAATTGCATTAAGCTACCAGCGTCTTTTGGAAGAACTTCAGTTTACCCAGGAAGACCTGAGCAGCCGGGTAGGGAAAAAACGTTCTACTATAGCCAATTACCTCCGGTTGCTCAAGCTCCCGGCAATCATACAAAAAGCCCTGCGTGAAAAGGAGATTGCCATGGGACACGCCAGAGCCCTGATTAATATTGAAGATGCTCAGATTCAGGAGATGATTTATAACCAGATTATAAAGTATGGGTATTCTGTCCGGAAAGTTGAAGAAATTGTACGGGACCTGAGCGAAGGGACAAACCATACGCCTGTAACCAACAAAAGCATGTTGCCAAATGAATACCGTAACTTTAAAGGCTACCTGGGTAAACTGCTGGGATCATCTGTCAAAATAGCTGTGAATGAAAAAGGGAAAGGGAAAATCGTTATCCCTTTTAAATCGGAGGATGACCTGGAAAGAATTGTTAAAATTTTTGAAAACCTGAAATAAAACAGAATAGAGAGATTTGGGATGAAGCGAAACTTCTATTTTTGAGAAAAATAAATTAGCGTGACAATCTGGAGGTATTTGTATACATGGTTTTGTGTGTTTATTCTATTGGTAGTGGCATTTCCCCTTCGTGCCCAGAAGGAGGTATCGAATGACACATTGAAACTTAAAGAGCCGGTGATTGAGGAACCCCAACAGGAAATACATTCCCCCCGGAAAGCTACCATTTACTCAGCTCTGCTTCCCGGGCTGGGACAGGCATACAATAAAAAGTACTGGAAGATACCCCTGGTTTATATTGGTTTTGGCGCCATCGGATATTTTATTAACTGGAATAACGATAATTATCAGTTGTATAAAACAGGATACAGGCATCTTACTGATAACGATCCAAACACCCAGGACTATTTGAAAATTGAAGCTGTAAGGCGGAATAATTATGATTTAGATAATCCCAATCAGTTTAATAACCTAAAAACCGCGATCTCGCGTCAACAGGATTATTACCGTCGAAACAGAGATCTCCTTGTTATCAGTTTTATCGGTTTTTACGGGATTAACATTTTGGATGCCAGTGTTGATGCTCATTTTATGGATTTTGATATCAGCGATGATTTGTCATTAAACTGGCAACCATCTATTGTTAATTTGGATAATAATTATATTTATTGCATCAATTTTAGATTTAATTTTTAATATGAGGAAGAAGTTTTATCTCCTTTTTGCTACCATTTTGGTTTCGTTTAACGGGCATTTTCTTTTTGCCCAGGAAATAGAGGAGCCGATGAATGAGATTGCCGGAATCCGTTCCAAAGAAACCGGCTTGGTTGCTCCTGATTCTATAGCTCAACTTCCCATAGATACATTACTCGCTGACACTCTGTTTTTTGACGGATTTTCACTTCCCGATGAAGATTTAAATGATATCTTTCTGGAGAAAATGGACAGCCTGGAAAATACCTGGTATATCAAAAAATTGTTCCATGATTATGCTTCAGATTCGGGACTTACAGATTATTTTCCTGTTGAACTGACTGATTCGGTATATATTGCCAGACTAATAGAGATACAGCAAGTTGTAGACCTTTCCTATAATAACGTAGTAAAAAACTTCATCAAGCTGTACACGGAAAAACGTCGTGATTTAGCAGAAATTATTTTAGGACTTTCGGCCTATTACTTTCCCATATTTGAGGAGACTCTCGATCGGTACAATCTTCCGCTTGAATTAAAATACCTGCCAGTTATTGAGTCTGCCTTAAATCCTCAGGCTCTTTCACGTGCAGGTGCTAATGGTTTATGGCAATTTATGTACGGTACGGGCAGGCAGTTAGGACTGGAGGTTTCCAGTTTTGTTGATGAAAGACGCGATCCGTATAAATCGACCGATGCAGCTGCCCGGTATTTGCAACAATTATATAGCACTTATGGCGACTGGCATCTCGCCATTGCTGCATACAACTGTGGCCCGGGAAACCTGAACCGGGCTATTCAACGGTCGGGAAATAAACGGAACTATTGGGAGATATATTATAGATTGCCCAGGGAAACCAGAGGTTATGTGCCTGCCTATATTGCAGCTGCCTACCTGATGAATTATTATCGAGAGCATAACCTGCGCCCCAGAATGCCCGAAATACCCTTGCAAAACGATACCGTTATTGTACATGATTATTTGCATTTCAACCAGCTTGAAAATATTCTCGGTGTAAAAAAAGAACAGCTTCGTTCCTTGAATCCCATGTACCGGAGGGATGTCATCCCAGCTAAGCCGGCTAAACCTTATCCTTTAGTATTGTCAAATGATCTGATCCGGAATTTTATTGCACAGGACTCATTAGTGTTTGCCTATGACCGTGAAAAATATTTCCCCGATAACACCCTGGTAAACCCGGTGAATCACTCTTCAAATTTTACTCCGATAGATATAGAAGGAAAAGCTAAAGTTTTATATACTGTGAAATCGGGTGATAATATCGGATTCATCTCATCTTGGTTTCATGTTCGTTCTTCCGATTTAAGGTATTGGAATAATATTCACCGGAATTTGATCCGGGTAGGACAGAAGCTTGTCATTTATGTCCCAGAAGAGCAGAAAGACAAATATGAAAAGGTGAATTCAATGAGTTTTGCTCAAAAACAAGCATTTATAGGAAAACCTGTCAGCAATTCCGCAAAAGAAACAAAACCGTTAGATCCACACTTTGAGTACTATACAGTTAGAAGTGGGGATACCGTGTGGGAAATTGCCCAACGATTTCCTGAAATATCAGCCGAAGAGATACTCCGGCTTAACAACCTCAGGAACAACACCAAGCTTTCCATCGGGCAGAAACTGAAAATAAAACCCAGGAGTTAAGGATATTATTCCTTTGTTTGTTGTTTTTAACCGCATTTAAAAGTTGAAATATGATACGTAGAATCTTTATAACTCAGATTTTTTTGATGATCATTATGGCTTCATTTTGTCAATCAGGCGTTGCGGCTATTGTTCAGTCGCCGTTTTTACAATGGGAGACGGGCTTTAATAAGGATAAAAGTACCTTTCCCGACAGGTGGATTCCAGCTCAGGTACCCGGAGCGGTACAACTTGATTATGCCCGTGCAAACCATTGGGAACCTCATTACTATGCTGAAAACTGGAAGGATTACCTTTGGATGGAAGATGTGTACTGGACCTACCGGACAAAATTTCCTAAACCTGAAATGGGAGTTGGAGAAAAGCTGTTTTTCGTGTCGAAGGGAATAGATTATGAGTTTGAGATTTGGTTGAACGGAGAGAAACTGTTCTACCAGGAAGGAATGTTTACTGCTGTAAATCTTGATCTGACCGGAAGTTTAGCCGAAGAGAATGAACTCCTGATCAGAATTTATCCGGCACCTAAAATTCCCGGGTTTGATCTGAACCGAAGTCAGGCTGCCCAAAGTGTAAAGCCTGCAGTAAGCTATGGGTGGGACTGGCATCCACGGTTGGTTCCGCTGGGAATTTGGGATGAGACAGCTTTGGAAATCAGGAAGAACAGTTATATCGATGATTTTTATACCCATTATCAATTAGACGATGATCTGACACATGCTGACATTACTGTTTTTGCTCAAGGAAATGGTCTGGAGGGAAAACGTTTTGAATGGGTTCTTCACGATCCGGACAAAAAGTTGATTGTACAGGAGAAGGGGATTATTTCCTCTGACAATCTGGTATCCGTTACAATGGAAAAACCAAAACTCTGGTGGCCACATGACCATGGAAATCAACCATTATATTCTTCTGAAATAAAGATTTTTGACGGAGAAGGGAAGATGGTTGATGAAAAGAAACACACGGTTGGGTTCAGACGGGTTCGTTTGGTGATGAATAAGGGGTTATGGCAGGAAGATATCCCTTATCCTAAAACACGTAACAAACCGCCGATTACGATGGAAGTAAATGGAAGATCAATTTTTTCCAAAGGGACCAACTGGGTTAATCCTGAGATATTTCCTGGCACGATTACGGCCGACAGGTATCAGGAATTATTGGATTTAGCCGTTGAGGCCAATTTCAATATGTTGCGCGTTTGGGGTGGAGGCATTGTGAACAAGGAATCATTTTATGAGAAGTGTAATGAAATGGGAATATTGGTATGGACTGAATTTCCCCTGGCATGTAATAATTATATTGGCACTGAGGAATACCTTCGTATACTTGAGCAGGAATCCCACTCAATTATCAAGCGACTGCGTAAACACCCTTCGAATGCCATATGGAGCGGAGGGAATGAACTTTTTAATAATTGGTCGGGAATGACAGATCAGTCGTTGGCATTACGTCTGCTGAACAGTCAGTGCTATATCCTTGATCCACAAACCCCGTTTATACCTACATCGCCCATCTACGGTATGGGTCACGGAAATTATATTTTTCGTGATTTTGATGGAAAAACGGAAGTGTACCAATGGATGCCCCGGAGCAATAGCACTGCATATACTCAGTTTGGCATGCCAGGTCCATCGCCTGTAGAAATATTGGAATCCATCATTCCTGCCGAA
>JAQVON010000074.1 GCA_028702595.1 Mariniphaga sp.
GAAGATGTCAATGAGTACTTGTACCATACCGACAGAATGATGCACCAATTGAAATTAAGTGGAAAACTGGGAAAATTGGCAGGCCTGGTACTGGGAATGTTCACCGAAATGAAGGACAATGAATCTCCTTTTGGAAAAAACATTCAGGAAATTATTTCCGAAGCAGTAGAAGAATATGATTTCCCCGTTTGTTATAATTTCCCTGCCGGCCATTATAAAAGAAACCTCGCTTTGGCTTTGGGCAATACCTGGGAACTCCATGTAAACGAAAAACAGTCAGAGCTGAAACTAATTGCTAATTCCTATTCAAAAAAGAACTCATCACAAATTACACAACATGACACAGATTAACCTCAGCCTCTGAACCACAAACCACGAACAAACACAACATCCACAACGACCCATGCATACCACTACAAAAGAAACAGGAGATGCAGCAGAAGAACTCGCTCAGAAGTACCTGATAAAACTGGGTTATCAGATTCTGGATACCAACTGGTATTTTCATCACCTTGAGCTCGACATTGTAGCACAGGATGGCGACCAGCTTGTCATTGTAGAGGTCAAATCCTGTACCGGCTTCCGCTATGAGCATCCTTCAGAAGCTGTCACAAACATCAAAATCAATCGGTTGATTCATGCTGCAGAGGCTTACATTTATATCCATCACCTGAAAATAGAAACCCGCTTTGATATTATCACCGTTATTTTTTATAAAGACAAATTCGAACTGGAACATTTTAAAGATGCATTCTATCCTACCCTATAAATTCAACCTGATTCTTTCCGGGGTCACTCTCCCTACGACAAAACTAATTATAAACGGAGGACTAAAATTTTCCATATCGCAGGAAAGAATTATTTTTAGGCCAATTATTGAATAACAGCATGAGGATATAGCTTTTCGGCAAGCTGAATTGGAATGTCTGTCACAAATTATATGGATCATAAAAAATTGGGATGCGTAATGAACATTGAAGAACTCAGAGAATATTGCCTGCTGAAAAAAGGAGTAACTGAAAGCTTTCCATTCGATGAAACCACATTGGTATTTAAAGTAGCAGGGAAAATGTTCTGTTTGACCGATCTGGAAGATGATTTTTCACTCACACTGAAAAACAGTCCCGGGAAGAACCTGGAATTAAGAGACCAATACCAGGCTATCCAACCTGGTTATCACATGAATAAATTGCATTGGAATAGTATTGATATTGATGGTTCTCTATCTGACAGAATTATTAAACAACTGATTGACGACTCGTACCGGATCATAGTAGAAAACCTGCCCAGGAAGAAACAGGAAGAACTAAAAAATAAATAGCACTATGATAAGAATATTTTTTGCACTACTGCTTTCCTTAATCGTTCTGGATTTTTCTGCCCAGGCGCAGATCGAAGAATCAAAGTTCACCAAAAAAACAGTCTTGGAGCATACACCCGTAATCAGCCAGGGAAATACGGGGACATGCTGGAGTTTCGCCACCACTAGTTTTATAGAATCTGAGATTATGCGCAAAGGCTTTCCACAAACTGACTTATCAGAGATGTTTTTTGTTTATCATGCTTATCAAAATAAGTCGAAATCATACCTGTTATACCAGGGCAATAATAACTTTAGTCAGGGAGGGCAGGCTCATGATGTGATAAACGTGCTGCGGGATGAAGGCATGGTCACAGATGAAGCTTTTCCCGGAGTAAAAACGGATGGGAAATTCAGACACAATCACCTCGCCCGTGATTTATTTCTGGAGGTAGAAAAATTCAATAAGATAACCGACAATTTTCATCTGGAATTCATAAAAAAAACAACTTCCCTGTTGCGGGAACATTTGGGCAAGCTTCCCAAAAAGGTAAAAACGGCAGAAGGGAAGTATACACCGCAAGCATTTCGTGATAAATTCGACATCCATCCCGACGATTATGTAGAGCTGACATCCTTTAATCATCACCCGTTTTACAAGCCATTTGTGCTGGAAATTCCCGACAACTGGGCACATGGGCTGTATTACAATGTGCCAATCGATGAGCTTGTTCAGGTGATGACCTATGCACTCGATAACGGATATACAGTGTGCTGGGACGGGGACACCAGTGAGAAATCATTCAGGCATGAAGATGGGATAGCAGATATTCCGGATAATCAAAAAAGAAAAATAGATCAGGAATCGCGTCAGGAAACATTTTTTGATCGGACGACAACCGATGATCACCTGATGCATATAGTTGGTTTATATGAAGATGCTCAGGGCAAACCAGCATTCTTCACCAAAAACTCATGGGGAGCAGAAAGTAATAAGATAGGTGGTTATCTGATACTTACTTATAGTTATGTACGTCTGAAAACGATTGCAATTATGGTGCACAAAGAAGCCATTCCGCCAATGATCAGACAAAAATTAAAGATATGATGCAGGAATTCGTTTTAAGCACAGACTACATTGAACTGGTCAAGTTAATCAAGGTTCTGGGTTTTTCCAAAACAGGGGGCCAGGCGAAGTTGTTTGTGGAACAGGGAAATGTCCTTTTGAACGGTCAGCAGGAATACCGGAAACGGGCAAAAATCCGAAGCGGTGATGAATTGCAGGTGGCCGGGGAAATTATAAAAATCAGAAAACAGGAATAATCCCTTCCGGCAATCATTGAATACTATCGCGGACTACGTGTGCTATGACCAGATTCTGCTTCGAAATTTCGATAGTTTTCAGCAGTGTATTATCAATTTTGCGGATAATAGGATAAAATCCCTCCTCTCCGATAATATTCCGGGATATATACGCCTTCAGCTGGGTGTTAATCATCTCTTTTGATTTAATCAAACCTTCCGGATCACGTGCAACACCTTTCTCTCTGGCATAGTTCACAAATTCATTCAGCACATTTTGTGCATCGAGGTATTGATCGAGCTCAACGGCCGATGAAATTTCAGAGAGTGCTTCCCTGTGGTTATCGACGTACGCATAAGCAAAGGAGTAGATCAATCCCTTCCGGTATATCTGTTCGAAATATTTTGAATTTCCCGAGGTATCCACAGGGACAAAGATATCGGGCATGATTCCGCCACCACCATATACGGTTCTGCCTGAGCGGGTTAAGTATTTAAGGGAATCGTTAAAATGGATGCTGTCGGCAGTCCAGTGTTCCTGGTGGTCAAAACGAGCATATAAATCCAGAAAATAATTTTCATTACCTTCATCATAGGCTTTTTGAATACACCTCCCACTTGGAGTATAAAAGCGGGCAACAGTAAGCCGAAGGGCAGAACCATCAGCAAGAGGAATTTGTTCCTGAACAAGACCCTTTCCAAATGATCTTCTGCCGATCACCAGTCCACGATCGTTATCCTGCATGGCACCGGCAAAAATCTCACTTGCCGAGGCAGAATACTCGTCGATCAGGACATATACACCCATATCTTTCCACCTGTTTCTCCCCGACGCATTGTAAGTTTTGCGAGGTTGATTCAAACCTTCTGTATATAGAATAGGTTCTCCTTTTTCAAGGAATTCATCCAAAATTTGCAAAACACTGGAAAGAGATCCACCAGGATTTTGACGCAAGTCAACAATGACTTTTTGAGCACCTGACTGTGCTAATTTTTCCATTCCCTGCATGAATTCATGATACGTTTTTTCAGAAAAACGGTTGATTTTAATAAAGCCGGTTTCCTCATCAATCATGTAAGAGACATCCACACTGATCAAAGGAATATCATCACGTGTAATCTCAAAATCAAGCACCTTGGAATTGCCTTTCCGGACAATACCTACCCTGACTTTAGTATTTTTTTCTCCCCGAAGGAGGTTTAACACTGTTGTATTCTCCACACCCACCCCGGCGATAAGTGAATCATTCACTGTAACAATCCGGTCGCCGGGTAAAATTCCCACTTTACTGGACGGACCACCAGAAACGACTTCAATCACACGCACTGTATCTTCCTGAACAGAAAATTGTACTCCGATACCAGAAAAGTTTCCCCGCATTTCTTCCTGAACCTCCTGCATATTCCGGGCAGGGATATATGCGGTATGCGGATCAAGGTTTTCCAGAATCCCCGGAATAGCTTTTTCAATCAGATCAGAGGTATTCACGGTGTCGACATATCCTCCTTCAATCAGCTTCAGTATGGTTACCAGCTTATTAGGCCGGGTATGCCCTAATGTGGTAAAAACCGGTTGACTGTTTGATTTGAGTAGATTGCCAATAATAATTCCGGCAGCAACCGAAATGGCAACAATCAATGGCAATATTACTATAGTCTTTTTGTTCATTTAATCGTTTTCTGCATCTGTTAACTGAACTTGCTTTACTTCTATATGGGCTCGTTTTAGCAACTGTATTCCGTCGTCAAGCCGGTAACTCTCGGTAAAGACAACTCGTCTGATCCCCGATTGAATGATCAGTTTCGCACACTCAACGCAGGGTGAGGAAGTAACATAAAGCGTTGCCCCATCACTGCTGTTGCCCGACTTGGCAACCTTGGTTATGGCGTTTGCTTCAGCATGTAAAACATACGGTTTGGTATTCCCCTGGTCATCTTCACAAACATTTTCAAACCCTGCTGGCGTCCCATTGTACCCATCAGAAATAATCATCTTATCTTTTACCAATAAGGCTCCCACCTTCCTGCGGGTGCAATAGGAATTCTGAGACCATATTAAAGCCATCTTTAAATAACGCTGATCCAGCAAATTTTGTTTCTTCTCTTTGTTCATTTGGCAGCCAAATTTTGCATCAAATTACAAATGTAATACTCCTTTTCAGAAAAATTGTTCATTTTAACAATATCCTGAAATAAATAACACCTCCATTTAAACAAAAATACAAAGGTTCACCATTTCCACGGAAGTGAATAATCCTATGCGATTATTCAGAATGAGGGAGGTATAGAAAATTACAGGTAATCAAAAAGTCTGCATCCGGAGTGTTACTGCAAATCCGGGAGCAGACTATATTCAACGAACAAAGAAAGAGATAAAAACAGGAAACCGTTTCCCAATAGGAACTTATCAAAGATTATGGCATGATCACCACCCAGGATTCGGGGATCAATCAAAAGATGATGCCCGTTCATGTTTCGGAAAATTATTCCTTAATGAGCAACCAGGAATCAGCGTACTCAGGATAGGTTTGCCTAATTTGTGCCACTCGTGTACGGGCGTCATTTTCATAAGTATACGAATTAACACAAACCCTGTAATATCCTGTTTCACTATGCAGGATAATTGGAGTGAATCCTTTATTCAGTAAAGTTTCCCTGAAATTTTTTGCATTATCGAGTTGACTAAATGATCCGAGGATAACAAAGAAGTTATTGGTTTCGTTCTCTGCTTTATCTTCCTGACGGGTAAACGACACTTGTTCTTTCCGCATAGATACAGGTGCACTGGAAGTCACCGGTGTTTCCTGTTTTACCTGTTCAGGGGGTGGCAACTGGGTATCCTTTGCAGGGACAGTAAACACTTTTGACTGGGCAGGATCAGCCGTATAAGGCGATTGCGCTAATTCCTTTTTAGATTTACATGTAGTCAACGCCAAACCCAAAGTCATCACAACTAATAGTATCCTATTCATATCTTCATTTTTTCTTGTTTAATTCTACAAATATAGATAAAAGCATTACTTCATTTTACATTTCCACCAGGAAGTTTTGCACAGGTGGTTGTTTGCAACCTGCATGAAGTTTCGGTTTTTAGCCGGTCATGATGAAAAATTCAGGCAGGCAAGTAGTTATCACCATACAATTCGCCATAAATTCTTATGATTTATTATCTTTGAATAGATTATAAATTAAATTTTATCGCATGAATTAAGCCATGAACTCTTCTTATCGTAATAACAAAAAAATAAGAAAATCCCTATTTGCAGGAAAGTTTTACCCCGGAACAAAAGCCGCACTGGAAAACGAGCTCACGAGGCTTTTCTCTAAGGCAAAAGGCAAATTAGCAGGGAATCTGCCCCTACGGGCGATTATTTCGCCTCATGCAGGATATGTATATAGCGGGCAGGTGGCTGCTTCAGCATATCATCAGATACCTGAAGATCAACAATTCAAAAAAGTATTTATATTGGCCTCCAGTCACCAGTTCAATTTCTCCGGAGCAGCAGTATTTGATGCCGAAAGTTATTCAACCCCTCTGGGTGAAGTAAAAGTAGACAAAGCATTGACCAGAAAATTGATTAAATCGTGTAATCTCTTCATCAAGTATCCTGAAGCTCATGATTATGAACATAGTCTGGAAGTACAACTCCCCTTTCTCCAATATATAATGCATCATGATTTCCTGCTGGTTCCTATTATTTTGGGAACATCAGATCCTTCTGAATGCAAGGAGATAGCCCGGCACCTTGATCCCTACTTTACTCCGGAAAACCTGTTCATCATCAGCACCGATTTCTCCCACTACCCGGAATATGACGATGCAATAAAAATCGACTTGTTAACTGCTGAGGCTATATGTAACAATAACCCGGGAAAATTATTGGAGGAAGTTCATAGGGTTAAAAAGAAGAGCATAAACCAACTGGTTACCTCACTATGTGGCTGGACTTCAGTACTCACTTTGTTGTATCTCACTCAAAATAAAAACCTGGAATATAAAAAAGTAGAGTACAGAAATTCAGGTGATGCAGATTATTACGGAGATAAAGAAAAAGTTGTTGGGTACTGGGCTCTGGCAGTTTTTGAAAAAGAGGTTTCATTCCAGCTATCGGAAGAAGAGCAACAAGAGCTGTTGGGGAAAGCAAGAAAAACGATCGAAAATTTCGTCAACAGGGAGGAACGTGATGACACTGAACCACCTTTAACCAATGGGATCCTGCAGCAAAAGCTCGGAGCATTTGTGAGTATCTATGTTCAGGATGAATTACGCGGATGTATCGGCTGTTTCGCAATGGATAAAACACTAAATGACCTGGTCCAGCAAATGGCTATTTCTTCAGCATGCGACAGTCGGTTTTCCCATTTGGAATCCGAAGAGCTGAACCAGTTGGAAATTGAGATTTCGGTACTTACACCGTTAAAAAAAATCAAATCAATAGATGAAATCAAGCCTGGAATTCATGGGATTTATATAAAAAAAGGCGCTCACTCCGGAACATTTCTTCCCCAGGTGGCGACAAAAACCGGTTGGAATACAGAACAGTTACTTGGACACTGCTCCAGAGATAAAGCGGGAATAGGCTGGGATGGTTGGAAAGACGCTGAAATCTCTGTCTATGAAGCCTTTATCTTTCGAGGTTGATAAGATGAGACAACCAGCCTGATCAGCAGGAAGTGAATCGCCCCTGGGTTGTTCTGGCCGGGGATTAAGAAAAAACTTCCTGCAACACTTTCAGGGACTTCACTTCCCCCAAATGTTCAAAATGCAGCTGATAATACTCCACTACTTTTTGGGTAAGATAACTACGTTGTTCCCGTGAAAGCTTCATATTCTCCAATTCATTAATTTTTAAAGCCGTAATCCTGCAAAAATCACGGGTGGCTTCCGGATGCATAAAATAGGAGTGAGAGGGTTCATAGGGAACAACAACTCCCTTCTGCAGGTCGAACCAATTTCTGAAACCAAAGTTTTCAATATTGGGTTTAAAACCCAGGTATTCGGTAAGACGAATAAGAAACCACAGGTGAAAACCAGCTATTTCTCCTTCAGCGAGGTCAAAAAAGAGAATGCTATTGGTTAAAAACTCAAACAGATCGGGGACACTCTCCTGTTCACGAAGTGTCTTACTCAGGATTTCAGCAATAAAAATAGCCTGGGTCGATTTTACCACATCAAAAGGGATATTCTGATAAACCGGCTGATTTTTAATCTCTTTAATCGTTTGAACTTCCCGTGTATCTTTTTGGTAAGCAATTAAATCGACCAGGAACAAAGGCTGAAAAACTCCAATTTTTCCCTGAGATCTTCTGCTGCGGGAAATATGCATCAAATATGCCTGCCTCCCATACTCCCGGGTATAAATATTTACAATAATGCTGTTATCACCAAACCGGATAAAGTGCAGAACAATCCCCTGAGTTGTAACAAGCATGACTAACTCTTTATATATTAATGAATAAACATCAATTTTTCTATATGAGTTTCTTCGCCTGTATTATCGTTGCAAAAAATCAGGTAGATGCCAGTTTTCACCCTGTTCCCATTTAAGTTATTGCCATCCCATACGACCTGTCCTCCCAGGGAGGTTGTCTGGAACACAAGATTACCGGTAATATCAGTTATTTTAACCTCGGTGTCCCCCATCAGTCCCGTTATCGTAACCGGACCATTCCAGGTTTCTCTCACGGGATTGGGATAAACAAATACTTGTGAAAAAGAATTTAAACCACTGATGGCATCTCCCTGGTAGGCTATAAGTCCTTCACTCGTACCAACAAACACTTCACCCGACTTGGGGTGAACAGACAAGGCAGTTATATTATCAGACAGCAGTGCACTGTTTTCGCTGGTAAAATGAGCCAGTTCATTATTTCCGTTTTCCGACACCAGGTAAATACCTGAATGACGTGTTCCAATCCATTTCCGGTTGGCTCCATCAACAGCAATAGCGGTAATCGTTTCCGTTTCCAGGAGAGGATGATAAAGACCGTCACCCAGGTCCAGGCCAGGTTGAACAGCATAGTAAGTATTGCTATCCCAGATACGCTGGGGATTATTATAAACAGCCACTCCTTTTGATGTACCCATCCATATGGCTCCTTCCAGGTCTTCTTCAATGCAATAAATATCGTTCATCCGGTTTGTTTTCTCCTGCTGTCCGTTATTAAAATAAGAAGTAACAAGGAGGCGTTTTTTTTCTGTTCCTGCCCTATTCACAACGTAGGCATCGTTGCCGCGGGGTAAAAAGATCCATTTATCGTCATTTTTTGTAACAATCACTTTTCCAATATTAAAATTATTGGCCACTTCAGGCAGAGTGATTGCCTGCCATTCACCTTGCGGAGAAAGCTTCAGGAGATTTTTCTCCACATCGGAGTTGGTGATCCATAAGTTCCCCTCTGAGTCAAAATCCATACCCCCAATCCGGACAAAAACTCCTGTTGTATCGGTAGCCACGGCAGTTTGCAACGGACTATTATTCTGTGTATAACGATTTATCAGCCTGCCATTTTCGAACTCCAGCAATCCACTCCCCCAGCTGGCAACAAAGATGTGGTCAGGATTTGTCGGATTAGCAATGATCTCAACGATATCAAAAACCCCCTCCAGTTCCGGTATACTCTTTTTATCGAATATACTCCACCTGCCACTATTTAACTGATAAAACCGGGGTGCTTGCCATACTGGGCTCCAGGAGTCGGATCTTCCTCCGGGGGCTATCCATAAATCATCGCCATTACTGTACAACGAAAACACAAGATTGTCAGGTGGCCCTTCCGGATAAATGAATTCAGCTTCCTGCCCCATAATATGAACCAACCCGTATCCTTTATCGGCAAGAAATATAGCTCCGGATTCCGAGACAGCAATACTTCGTGGAGTAATCGGATTTTCTGTTTCTTCCCGGAAAGGATAAAAATTGATCATGCCGCTGCTTTGGTGGTTTTCATCGATGAGGTAAAATTCAGCATGACCGGAAACAGCCAGGAAGTTACCCGACACCTGTGCATCATTAATAAATTGAATCTGGGGCTGATAACGGACCCACTCCCCTCCATCAAACTGGTACATGGCATCTTCACTATATGTATCGGGAGTGAAATTTGCAATTAAGCTTCCGGCATGCACCATCAGGTGATTAAATTTTCGGTTGGCGTTTGGAATATTTCCAACTGGTGACCAACTCCGGTAATCAGCAAGCTCGGAACTACCTGCATCAGCCCGAAGCAACCCGGTATTGGTTGCGGCAAAAATCGTTGATCCGAATACTTCTACATCATTAACCCGGATCGAACCTCCTCTTTGACCAATGTAATAAGTTTCTTTGATTTCCTTCCTGGGAATATTTATGGCAACAATACCAAAGCCGCAGGATAGAAATGCAATATCTCCGTGAAAGGAGATATTATAAATATTCTTGTCACCGGTCATCTGCTTTCTCTCAATATCAGAAAGATTTACGATGGAGTTTTCATAAACCAAATCGATATTACTGTTGCGGTAAGCGACAACCAGTACATTGTGCTCCTTACTGTATGCAATGGTTTGAATGCCAAAATCACTTAAACCGTCGACACCGGTAATTTTTGTCACACTATGATCCCCTGTATGGTAATAAAACAATCCTCCCTCAGTTGCACAATAAACCTTTGAACCGGCAATAGCAACCTTCATTCCATTAGCATAAGATAGATACTCCTTCCATGTGCCGTAATCATTTCTCGCCGAAGCCTGAAATATCAGGAATAATAAAAATAGATGAATGAATATTTTTTGCATGTACCTTAATTATTTTCAATTTGTATCAGATACTCCACCAGTTTTTCCACAGCTCTTCCCCGGTGGCTGATTCTGTTTTTTTCGGACATATTCATTTCGGCAAATGTACGATCAAATCCATCGGGCATAAATACCGGATCGTAGCCAAAACCTGTATCGCCTTGTTTCATTCGGGTAATTTGTCCTGTAACAATACCTTCAAACTGTTTTTCCTGCCCGTTTAATACCAACGAAATTACAGTTCTAAAACGTGCCTTGCGGTTATTTATTTTTCCCAGTTTTCTTAAAACTTTATCCATATTCATCCGGGCATCTTTTTCCTCCCCGGCATATCTGGCAGAAAACACGCCTGGTTCACCATTCAAGGCATCAATCTCCAGCCCGGTATCATCGGCAAAACAGGAATATCCATACTTATTATAAATATAAAAAGCCTTTTGACTGGCATTCCCCTCCAGGGTAAGCTGATCTTCTGGAATCTCTTCCTCACAACCTATATCATGAAGGTTCATTAACTCAAATCTTTTTCCCAAAATTTCACGCAACTCATTTATTTTGTGCGGATTGTTTGTTGCAAATACGATCTTCATGTTCAACTATTTGGGATAAAAATAGCTAAAAATATAACAGTACAGGGAATGAATACCCCGTTCTCACGAAATTACGGCCAACCTGCTGAAAAACCATCATACCTGTTTATCATTCCTAAAATCGTTGAAGTCTTATTCACAATCAACTGTGCATAAATCAATTTACGAATAGATCATTTGGAAGCTGAAAACATCTATATTCGCACAAACGGAAAAAGTTTTAATTATGCCATATCGTCGTTTACCTACTACTGACAAAGCGCGTCTCCGTGCACTGGAAACAGCTCTGAATACGGCCAATGATCGTGATTCAGGAAAACTTGCTTTCTCCAAAGCAACCTTGATTGAACTGAAGGAGGTGAAATTCAATTTTGAAACTCATCTGATTCATCACAATCTGGATGTAAAAATTGAATCGGAAAAAGCGACCGATTATAAATTGACTTATGAAAAGGCCCGCATGTATATTTCTCATTTCATTCAGGTTCTTTACATGACAATTGAACGGGGGGAATTAAACCAGGACGCACTTGTCTATTATGATTTAAACGACATGGATAGGAAAATTCCCGGACTTGGATCAGAGCAGGAGATTCTTCAATGGGGAAATAAAATAATTCAAGGAGAGCAAAAAAGAATGCAACGGGGAGGTAGTCCCATTTACAATCCCTCTATTGCCTTGGTTAAGGTAAATGTTGAAAACTTTAATGAAGCAGCCATTTTCCAGGCAAACCTCAGGAAAAACACATTGCGATCGTTCGAAAAAATACAGCGCATCCGGAAGGATACAAACGAATTCATCAGCCGGCTCTGGAATGAAATTGAAACCAACTCGGAAAATTTACCATCAAGCCACATGCGACAGCGTTCGGAAGAATACGGAGTAGTTTATGTTTATCGTCGCCAGGAAAAGAAAAAGATTAAAATTGAAGGGATGCAAATTGACTTACTTTTTGAATTCAACTAGCATCCCTTTGGGATATTAATAACCCCATTCTTTTATAACGTCCAGGTTATCTTTCATACAAGAAAGGGGTGATTTTCCCTGATAAGATTCCTGTTCGATAACAAAAAGCCTTGCGCCCATTTTGCGGGCTAAATCGGTAACTTCCCTGGTATTGACCACTCCCTGTCCAATAATGGTACTTTCAAATCCTTCCCCGCCGGCTGCCTGAATCATATCTTTTACGTGAATATTATCATACCTTCCGGGGTATTGACTTAAAACATCTTTTGCAAGGGCCCCGGCGATATACATATTCCCCATATCAAGCTGCATCACAACCTTATCGGCATCCGTATTTTTCATGATCAAATCAAAGAGTTTTTCACCATTCAGCGATTCACTAAACTCAAAGTCATGATTGTGATACCCAAAACGCATACCCGATTTTTTACACAGCTCTCCGCATTTATTAAACACCTCCAGAAAACCCATGAACTTGTCGTATGACCGGCGCATGCCATCCTCCAGCCAGGGACTAACAACGTACTCCTGCCCCATGTAAGCAGCATCTTCAACAAGCTTATTCCATTCCGGGGTAAATGCATTTTGAGTAGTATCCCAATGACTGCTACTCAGGACAGTGTGCCCCGATGGCATAATTAAGCCTAAATCGTCAAGTACCTTTTTAAACTCCTTCGCAGTCCAGCCATAAAACTTGTGATTTACATAGTTGGCATGTTCTACATGGGTATATCCCATCTCTGCCAACTGGGTTAGTGTTCCTAATGGATCATTACGCATCTCATCCCGAACACTGTACAACTGAAGTGCAACTACTCGTTTTCCTGCATTCCCTGAACAGGCAATCTCTGGCAACAAAACAGTTCCAGCCAATGCCATCGCACTGTTTCTTAAAAAAACTCTTCTTGATTTTTCCATATTAAGCGGGTAATTAGTTATTTTTTAATTTTTTTGTTTTCCTTTTTTCTGACCATAAAATTACAAATATTTTTATTAGAACAAACCATATCAAATCAGGTCATCAACAAGAAGGGAATAATCCATTTGAGATTAATAAACCATGGAAAATCAATCCACCATCATTTTTTTCAATCAAACCGGTGATGCCACAAGCAGATATCCAGGCGTCAAGCTATAGGAATTGGCGTAACGTTAAGTCAATATTAAAAGACATGTTACGATTTTATTGTGGTTCCAACCAACCATTATAAGGTATTCCCTGTCAGCCAAACCAAACACAAAGTACTACAATACAACAACATAAAACTATTGAACCATCTATTCAACAGTTCTAACCCAAGGATTAGGCGATGCAGGGAGGTACTTTATAAAAATATATTATGCGACATAAAACCTTCTTTTTGGGTTATTTTCATTCCTTTTTATTAAAATCTTGTTATTACATTTACGAATCTTAAAAAAGGTATATTATTCATTCCGGAGGAATTCCCTCTCTTAAATAGGTAAAGGAAGTGTAAAATTTTAACATCAGGAATATATGAGTTCAAAGATTCAACAGTTAACTGAAACCATTTACAACGAAGGCATTCAAAAAGCTCGTGAAGAGGCCGAGGCTCTTTTGGCTGAAGCCAGGAAAAAAGCTGCCGCCATAGAAAAAGATGCGCAAAAAGAAGCAGAAAAACGAATAGCTGAAACGGAAAAAAAAGCACAGGAATTAAAAAAACAGATGGATTCAGAGATCAGGATGATACTGAATCAGGCTATTTCTGCATTAAAACAGGAAATCACTTCAGTAATCACTATGAAAGTGATTCAACCTTCGGTAAAGGAACTGTTTTCTGATCAAGATTTTCTCAAAAAACTGATCTCTGATGTTGTTAAAGGATGGATAGAAAAAGAGAGTTACGATATGGCAATTATCCTTCCTGAGCGAGACAGGGAACAGATGGTATCTTTCTTCAAAAACAATCTCGCAGAGGAGTTGAATCAGGGATTACATATCACATTTTCAAAAAAAATGAAGTCAGGATTTAAAGTTGGTCCATCAGATGAAAGTTACCTGATCAGCTTTACAGACGAAGATTTTTTCAACTTTTTGAAAGGGTATCTCAGGCCAAAAACCAGTCACTTGCTTTTTGAGGAAAAATAATGAGTAAAAATAATTATTACAGCTTAGTAGCAGGTCTTCCTGACCTCATTCCTGACCACAAGAAGCTTGAAATCGCATCCATTGAGCTTCGTGAAATTCTTCGGGAAGAGATTCATCCATCCGACTTCGAATGGGTGCAGCTGTTTTTTTTACCATGGGATCATGCGAATCTGATCCATCTTCTTTTTGAGAAAGATTTCAAATGGGATGCTCGGGGAAATTTCCCCCGTGAAAAGCTGGAACAATTAGCAGATAAGAAGCAATTCGGATTGGCTGACTCCTCTGACATTCCTGAATATTTTTCTGTTTTTATCGAAAATTTTCACAACGATGAAGAAGGTTTCAACAAGGCCAATTCCATTCAAATACTGACAGAAAAATGGTATATCCACCTGCAAGAGTCAGGCAATAGATTTATTCAAGAGTATGCTGAATTCAAGCAAAACCTGAGTAATATCATGTTGGCATTGAATGGTCGTAAACATGGGATTCAATATGAAGATGCCCTGATTGGAGACAACGAAGTTACACGAGCCCTAAAAAAAAGCCGTTCCCGGGATTTTGGGTTGTCTAATGAGATTTCCGGTATGGAAAATATCATACAAATATTTGAAATGGACAATATAATGGATCGGGAAATGAAACTTGACAATCACATCTGGCAACTCATCGATGAGATCACCTTTTTCAACTATTTCTCCATTGAAAGGATACTGGGTTTTCTTCAGAAGCTTTTCATTGTAGAGCGCTGGTTCCGGTTAGACAAGGAGAAAGGGCAGCAAATATTTAACCGTTTATTAAAAGAGTTACAATCCAATTTTGAATTTCCTGAAGAATTCGCAATTACATATGGAAAAAGAAAATAAAACAAAAGGCAAGGTGGTTGGTATAGTTGCCAACCTGGTAATGGTAGAGGTGGAAGGGCCGGTTGCCCAAAATGAAATTTGCTTTATTTCCCTGGGACAGGAGAACTTAATGGCAGAGGTTATCAAGGTGGTAGGGAAAATTGCCTATGTCCAGGTTTTTGAAAGCACACGTGGGTTAAAGCCGGGGTCAGCAGTTACATTTGAAGGCCATTTACTTGAGGTAACCCTTGGTCCCGGGATAC
>JAQVON010000075.1 GCA_028702595.1 Mariniphaga sp.
ATGCAAATCATATTTCTGATTATTATCTCGCTGGTGACACCAATAATGGTCTTCTGATTTTTCTATCTTTACCTCTAAATAAAATTAGAAATGGAGAATGTCCACCAGATGATCTGGCATGCGATCAACTACATGGAAGTATTTGAATACATGGAGATTACGGAAAATGGCCTGGCTTCCAGGGAGGCACAAAGGAGGCTTGGTGAATATGGGTTAAATGAGATCAGGAGGAAGCGCAAGGATGGTCCGCTTATTGTTTTATGGCGGCAAATAAACAATCCTCTGATCTGGGTTTTGATCGGTTCGGGTTTGCTTGCCGTTCTGCTGGGAAAAATTACGGATGGTTTGGTTGTTCTTGCTGTGGTGGTCATAAACACCATCATCGGATTTATTCAGGAATACAAAGCTGGAAGGGCTATTGAAGCACTGAGTGAGATGGTTCCGGAAAATGCGACGGTACATCGTGATGGCCGGAAGGTTTCCATTCCGGTTTCTGAAATTGTTCCCGGTGATGTGGTGGAGTTGGAGGCCGGTGAACGTGTCCCTGCTGACATGCGGCTCATCCGGCAGAAAAATTTTACTGTGGAAGAGGCTGCTCTGACCGGAGAGTCTGTTCCTTCCCGGAAATCGGCCGAACCTGTTGCCCCGGAAGCTTCGCTGGGCGACAGGAATTGCATGGTTTACAGCGGAACACTGGTTGCCACCGGAACAGCAACGGCCGTGGTGGTTGCCACCGGCATGGTCACTGAGCTGGGGAAAATTTCGGATATGCTGAATGAAACCACCGATTTGGCTACGCCCTTAACCCAAAAGCTGGCCGTTATCGGGAAATACCTCACCATAGGAATTATTGCCATCACACTGGTGATTATGGTAGTTGGAATGATCCGTGCCACGGGACAGGGCGTTTCAGCCGGTGTGGCGCTAAAGGACAGCCTGATTTTTGCCATTGCGTTGGCTGTGGGAGCCATTCCTGAAGGATTGCCGGCTGTGGTAACCATTGCCCTGGCGATTGGCGTGCAACGCATGGCACAGCGGAATGCCATCATCCGGAAACTTCCGGCTGTGGAAACTTTGGGAAGCACAACCGTCATCTGTTCCGACAAAACCGGAACGCTTACCCGCAACGAGATGACCGTCAGTGAACTGTGGACAGTAAATGGTCACGCCCAGGTTACAGGGGTTGGTTACAATCCCCATGGCGTTTTTATGCAGGAAGGGACTGTCCTGGAAGTGTTGCCGCGGGAGATAAGGACCCTGCTTGAGGATGCCGTTCTGTGTAGCGACGCCACGGTCAGACCTGAAGGAAATGGGTTTTCCGTTACCGGTGATCCGACAGAGGTCGCACTAGTTGTGGCGGCTGCCAAGGCCAATCTGGATGTGGATCAGTACAGGATGGAGCATCCCCGGAAGGATGTGATCCCGTTTGATTCGGAATCGAAATACATGGCCACCCTTAATCAAAACACAACACAGCGCGTGATCATCAAGGGAGCCCCGGAGGTCATTTTGAAGCGCTGCAACAGGCATTTGAGTGGAGAACCGCTGGACCCAGGGTATGTGCTTGAACAGATTGAACGCATGGGGGGAAAAGGGATGCGCGTACTCGCGGTGGCAGAGAAAACAAGGGAAAGCAGCGGTTATGCTGAACTCACCCAGGCGGAGGCAGAGTTCGGTTTTCTGTTTGCCGGTTTATTGGGCATGATCGATCCGCCCCGGACGGAGGCCATTGAAGCGATCAGGGCCTGCCATGATGCCGGCATCATTGTGAAGATGATCACCGGCGATCACCATGCCACAGCCCGGTCGATCGGAATGGATCTCGGTCTCTCTGCGGCAGGGACAACCATTACCGGCAGGGAACTGGCTAATATGGATGATCATACTTTGGGTGAGGTGGTTAAAAATACGCATATCTTCGCCCGTGTTGCACCGGAACACAAGCTGCGGCTGGTAAAGGCTTTACAGGCCGCTGATCATGTTGTGGCCATGACAGGTGACGGGGTGAATGATGCCCCTTCATTAAAGCAGTCAAATATTGGTGTAGCCATGGGAATAACTGGCACCTCCGTTTCAAAGGAGTCATCCGACATTGTGCTGGCTGATGATAATTTTGCGAGCATCAGCGCAGCCGTAGAGGAGGGGCGAAGGGTATACGACAACCTGCTGAAGTCGCTGGCATTTTTGCTGCCCACCAACCTGGGACTTGCCTTCATTCTTGTATACGGCATCATGTTTTTCCCGTTTAACCTGGCAACCAATGAACTTTTACTGCCCATGCTGCCCAAGCAGCTTCTGTGGATCAACCTGGTGGCAGCAGTGGCCCTGGCCCTTCCTTTAGCCTTCGAAGCAAAGGAACCCAATGTTATGAAGCGGCCGCCACGGAATCCCAATGCCCCGCTTTTTAACTCGTTTGTCACTTTCCGGGTGATTTTTGTCTCCCTGTTGATGACCGCCGGTACAATCCTTATTTTTAACCTGCACTACGCCCACAGCCTGGAGTCAGGACTAATTCAGGAATTGGCCCGGGCAAAAGCGCAAACCTCTGCGGTGACCTTTGTGATCATGTTCCAGATCTTTTACATGCTCAACTGCCGGTCACTCCGGGATTCCCTGAGGAAGATCGGCTTTTTCAGCAATCCGGTGGTTTTCCCGGGAATCGGGATTGTTCTGCTGCTTCAGGTTTTCTTTATTTATTCTCCGGTGATGCAGGGTATCTTCAATACAACCCCCCTTTCCTGGAAAGAACTGCTGTTTGTTGTGGCGTCCGGTTTTACCATCTTTCCCCTGATCTCTCTTGAAAAGTGGATTTACGGGGCATGGAAAAGAAAAGTAGAGGTTTTTGACAATAAAAGCTAAAAGAACCGGATAATTTTCATAGTCCACCCACAAAAAAACCCGATATTTTTAGCAGTCGACCTACAAAAATATCCGATTTTCTGGACACTGGTATGCGTAACTGCCTGTTGGAGAATTTTCAATCATCAGGCATCCGGCCTGATAAAGGAGAACTTTGGGAGAATATCGTTTTCAGGCAATTGATTGAGAAGCACCCTGCAGATTCCATCCATTTCTGGCGAACCACATCGGGTCAGGAAGTGGATTTTGTTTTACCCGGCATTACTCACCCAAAAGCTATAGAAGCCAAGTTTGACAAGGTTTTGATCAAAAAAAGCAAATACCGGAAATTCGAAGAAACCTACCCGGAAATACCCCTGGAGTTTGTTTGGATGGCACCCTTTGATGAAGACTTTTTCAGGCTTGAAATCAATGGTTAAAAACCGTGTTGTTGAAGTTGAAATTTCCCTGCATATTTTTCAAAATCGGACTTGAAATCGAGAGCGTAAATTCTTTTAGAGCAACTAATCAATTTTTTCAGTATTCACCTGTTGCTGCTCTATCACGCTTTCAAGAATGGCCTTAATATTTTCGCTTTCTATAATTTTTAATCCTACCCGTTCACTGGAAATCCCAATTTTCAGCTTATAATCGTACTCTGCCATTTCATTTTTTAATATTGTTTCAAAACATTTGAAATCGATAGTTTCTGAATGAATTAATTCCATGGCAACTTCCAGTAAATGTGAGGAGGCAAAAAATAAACTGCTTTTTATTGCTGCCAGTGATTTTATTATTAACAGTGTAGCTTCAAATGCATCTTTCACATTGGTTCCACGGAACAATTCATCAAAAATTACTACAAGCTTTTTGTGAGTTTGCAAATTAATTGCCATCTCCTTCACTCTTTTTACTTCAGCATAAAAATGGTTAAATCCAAGATTAATGCTGTCAGCTAAATTGATGGTTGTAAAGAGGCCGTTCTGGATAGAAGTTTTAAATTTTTTTGCCGGCACAGGAAGCCCGATTTGGGATAGATATACCATGAGGCCAACTGTTTTAAGAAATGTCGATTTCCCGGACATGTTTGGACCAGTTAAAAAACAGAGATTGGTTTTTATTGAAAAGCTGTTGCAAACCGGCTCATCAAGGAATGGATGGAAAAAATCTGTTGCTTCAAAAACAGGTTCTGAATCTTTTACATATTCTGGTAAGGAATAATTCTTTTGTTGCATCAGACTGGACATCGATTGCAAAACATCCAATTCGTATATTTTATCCAACAAATTCCTGAACTCTGTCTTTTTTTTGACCCTGAAGTAATTATCTAGCCTGTTTATGGTCAATGAGCTTAGACTTTGCATTTTTTCAGGAGGATTATCAAGAATCTTGCTGATTGTCTTTTTCTTTAAAAAATTTCCTATTTGGTTAAGTATTCCTTTCAATGATTCAGGAACAGTATTATCAGCAATTCCAGCAAGGAATTCCTGCAGATCAGAGAGTATAAATATGCTGCAATACACTCCATTTGTTATGATGTAATAATCTCCGTCAGGATTTATTTTATTCAGAATTCCGTCTTTTGTGGCATCAAGGATGTTATCCCGTAATGGCATTCGCCTGTTTTTCAGATAATGTTCCACAAAGTCAAATTGCCGCTTACTCAATTTGAGTTTCGTATTTAAATGAATAAAAAAAGTGATTTGTTGCTTTCTTTGCTCCAGAAAATTAATGTCTGCTACAGGCAACCGGAAGTATTTGTGCAAAATTTCACTTCCACCTTTCGTTTCCGTGCAGTTGTAACAATCAAATATGGAATTAGCCCTCCCCCTAATTGGGAAGAGTTCCAGATCATTTAACGTTTGGTTATCGATGAAAAATTTCATCTGATTAAAATAAATAATTTTCAAAGGTGTCAGATGGAACTCGCATATATTTTAATCATACTCGATTATTTCGTGAATCGTCATGCTCGTTTCAGCAATTATTATTCCCGAATGTCATTTTTTCTTTGGCTCAGGCCAGTCAGGTTTTGCCTGTTTAATGTAATAGTGTACCGACGAGTCAGGCACATAGATAGGCATGTTAAACATATCATTGCCTTGGGGTCGGACTACCGGCATCCGGTAAAGGTCCCTTTCCTTCCGGGGTCTTGTCCTTTCAGGAGTTACATAGACTTCGGGCATTCCCGGAAGGGTGTCTGGTAAAGCCAGGCTGTCGGGCAGTTGTGGTTTTGCCTCTGGTGCAATCTCCAACCGATCCGGTTTTTCCGGGACTTTTTGTTTTCGCTGAATTTTTGGCTGTGCACAAAGCAGGGCGGGGAGAATCAAACAGAAAGTCAGAAGCAGTATTGTCTTCATAATCGTTTTATTGAAATGATATTTTTTGCCGCAAAAATTACGCCAACAACGTATTTCGTAGACATCCCGTCAATTGTTTTCAATTATTTTGAAGCAGTTCCTCAATTTTCTTTTTTATGCTACCGGGCCTTAAATGGGATCCCTTTTCAATTTTTCATACACTCCTCAAACAGCTTTTTCAGCTCCGCATTGGATGAGGCGAAATAGACCTTTTCCTTATAAACCTTTCCCGATTTATCCACCATCACATAGTGAGGGATGCCGCTCACCCCGAACCGGGCAGACATGGTGTTCCATTCGTCTTGTGTGAGGTAGTAATGTTCGCCATGGATGTCGGGTATGAGCATTTCCCATGTTTTTTTTGGTGAGGTGGGATTGGTCAGATAGACAAAAACCACATCTTTGCCTTTCATTTCCTCTTTCAGTGGTTTGATGTTTTCCATTCCTGAGCGGCAGGGTCCGCACCAGGTTGCCCAGAAATCGACGAAGATCACCTTCCCCCTGTATTTTTTCATGATGGTATCGAACAGGTCTCCTTCGGTAACTGCTGGTGTTTCATTGACCACAAAACCCGATTGGTTATGAAATGCTTCCCGCTTTTCTGCAATATCCCTCTCCAGCTTGTCGTTGGCCTCCATAAGGCAGGAGAGGATAAATTCGTTTTGTATTTCGTTTTTTAATTCTGCTTTCTGATCTTCTGTAAAGGGTTCGTAGGCCGATTTCATCCTCCCGGATTTTTCCTGGGCCAGGATTACATCCCGGATAAAACCCCCGGAAATTCCAAAATGTTCTTCCAGCGCTTTTTCCTGAAATTCCCTCACCATTTGTGAATAAACCCTGGAATTAACGGCACGGAATATGTCGGTATGGGTATCGACGAAATTCCTTACAAACACCGAATCCACTTTAAAGATGTTTGTTCGAACCGAATCGGAATTGCTGCCTATTTTTTCTATCAGTTCTTTTTCTGCCGGGGTAAGTTCAATTTTTCTTGCTTCAAACTCCATAAAATAATCTTCCGCAGTGCTTTTAACACTCATCGCCTTCGGGCGCATTCCGTCAGCAAACCGCACCCGGTTAATAAGAATATAGTAATCTCCTCCGGCAACTACCGAGAGCGGATCATTCAGTTCATCCGGATTTATAAAATCGTAAAACTCCTCGGACAGTTCGATTCGCTCGAGGGGAATTTCGCGCTGATCCCGGGGTACTTTGTTCGTACGATAAGCCGACTCCCGCCGCATATTGTAGGAAAGGATATTTTGTGCAGCCTGGAACCGGATTTGCAACTGCTTTACCTGCAGGGCTTTTTGACTAACGATATTGTTTTGTGCATATTCTTCCACTGCCTGGAGTTCCCTTCTTTCAACATCCTGTACATAAGTTTTGTACTCTTCCGGCGTCATGTCCAGGATTCTCTTTTCCATATCCCGGTAATCAAAGAACCGGATGGAATCCATCGCCGCCAAATCGTGGTTTATCCGCGCCACAGGCCCCATAAAAAGAAGAGCGGGCCCTTCATCTTTATAAACAGAAAGATCATGGAGCTGAAAGGTGGTTTTTCCCGGCTCAAAAAAGATCTGATTATTGCGGTTCAACATTCTCATATATGCCGCTTGTGGATAGATCATGGGGAATTGGGCAAAAAAGGTGCCGTCAGACTGAATGGTGATCAAATAGGACTCCTGTTCCTGAGAGAGGATATTATTCACATAGATCATCCCGGTTGTGCCCATATCGGGATGGTATCCTTTGATAAATCCCCGGTAGACAGCCGAATCTTTATTGAACACCGGTAGCCGGAACTTTTCATCACCAGGGATCGTGTAATCCGGTTTTGAAGTTATTTTCCGGCTGAAAAGTTCCTGGTCATGATCGCCGGACCCGATGAGCAGGTTTTCTCCCTGTTGCTTTACAAGAATTCTTTCCCTTTTTCCGTCCTTCTGTAACAACAGTTGGTATGCATCATTTTGCTGACTGATCAGTACCTGTTTCCAGACCTCGCTGTTGTAAACCACGAAATCCTCATAAAATCCATACACCCATTCGTTGCTTCCGTCGGTGCGAAGCCAATTGCCCAACAGAGGTTCCGGGAATATGGAAAACTTCTTCCTTCGTCCCAGGTCAATTTCATAGATTTTCCAGGTAACTTCGAGGTAATCGATCGTTTCCACCTCATCCCCTATGGGCGGGAAACAGAGGGTGTATTCGTTTATGCCGTTTTCAGGGGTAAAATGCCGTTCTCCAATTTTTATTCCTCTGGCACTTTTAACGTACAGCTTCTCACCCGTTTTGCTGTCCTGTATCCATGTCTCTTTTGGAATTTGAATCCACCAGCGGGGAGTAAATTCAACCCGGAAATCGATGACTGTCGCTGTGTCGTGCAGCTCAATCTTTTTGATCTTTATATAGTTAGCAGTGGTGCCTCTGAAGGAGGGATTTTCGATTACTTTCTGAGCGCTGAGGCAAAGGGAGAGCAGAAGCAGTGTGGAGGCAAGAATAAATTTGTTCATGGTAATGATTTTATTATTGATTATGTAAAACTGCAAACGGTTATACTGCAATATTATTGCGGCTTTTGAGCTTTTTCTGATTTGTCATAGATGAGAATCACTGCAATACAAATTTTACAGTTATACCAACAGTTTTTCCCTTGAATTTATCAATATCTATTTTTGTAATTCGGTTGATTACGCGTTTGGTTTCGTCCACAAATAGTTGCTCTTTTTCTTTATGTGCTTGTTCGGCAGCATTTTTTGACGGATATCCCGTTACAACATTATCCTGGTTTTTGTAACTGACAACAACAACTTCATCCAGTGAAAAATCAGCTGCTGATGAACCATCGGAAATCATTTCCATTCTTCCATCTATGTCAATTTTTACAGTTAAATGAACTGTTTTTTCCAGGTTTGATTGTTGTGCCAAAACAGGATATCTGACTTCATTAGCAATATATCTTCCGAACTGTAGTTCGGTGTATATTCCAACAGGCTTCATAGTGACCTCGAGGACGCCGTTATTCCCTTTATCCCCATATTGTTCAGTGGCTTTTTTGCCCTTCAAAATGGTTACCGATTGTATGTCGCCCGGATTGATGTGATCGATCGATTTGTAACCGGTAATCATTCCATCTATGACAATGATGGGATTATTAACCCTTGAAACATCTGTTCCGCTCACACCGCCATTCGTTTTGGTTGTGATTTCAACAGCTCCGTGTTTTGCTTTTCTGCCATACTTTTTGACGGCTTCCTCTTTTGACAGCTCTTTCATCATTTGAAGCTGCTTTGGATATATATAAACTGAAGGCCTTTGGTTTTTCAGAAATACTTCTTCTCCGTCAATGATGTATAGTTTTTTATCCTGACCGGGCAGTGTGGTTTTTATTTCAATAAATCCGTTTTTTGCCTGTTCTTTACGCTTGATCTCAATGTTTGTTTTTTTGCTATACTTAATATTTTTAATGATATCAGGATTATAGAGTCTGACAATGTCATTCGCGTTGTACAGTGTCTCATACCCGTCCTGGATAACTATGGGTTCCTGTCCTTTCGAATATTTTTCGATGCCTGCTTTCCGGAGCATTTTTTCCCATTTTAATGCATCTGCTAACCGGTCGGGGATGTTCGCGTTTTTATCGGGATCCAGCACCACCACCAGCTCCTTGCTTCCGTCCCAGACCATTTTCTTTTTCAGGTAGCCCTCGCTGTAAAATTCCAGTTGAACATTCTGACTGTCAGTCTGAAGAAGAAATTCCCCGGTTACATTTGTAATGGTGCCCGGTTGTTTATTATTGGCAGTAAAAAGAACGGTGGCTCCGGGAATGGGCTTGCTGTCCTTACCCGAGATCACTTTCCCTTTTATTTCAACTCTTCCGGCACCCGGATTAATAACCTGTTTATTTCCCTTTTTGGTTTCAATCTGCACAACCCCGTTTTTCGCCTTTTCCCCAAATAATTCGGTTGCCGCGATTCCCGTTTCCACGGATATGGTTTCAATTATTTCATCCGGAATATGGTCTATATTGTCCAGTTCCATGCCGTCAACAATATAAAGGGGTTTTTGGGAAGTGTCCTTATGGTTTTTCAATTGTATCCCGTTTACGACATCAGGGAGTCTATTGGAATTTTTGTAAGTTGCTTTGCCGCTAATTTTTATCCTGTCTTCCTTATTTTTTGTAGTAATCAGGACAACCCCGTTTTTCCCTTTTTCCCCGTATACCTCAACAGCCTTATCATCCTTTAATATAGTTACCGATTGTATGTCGCCCGGGTCGATATCATCCATTGATTTGTACCCGGTGATCCTTCCGTCAACCACTATGAGAGGTTCATTTACTCTGGAAACTCCTGCTTCACTGATAAACACTTTTTCAGATGCCGGAGAGTAACTTAATTCATCCCAGTTGGTTCCTGCCTTTCCCGTCAGGGTGATTTGGTCATTTGTTTTTTCAATTTCAAACAGAAATCCGGAGTCATTTTGTGAATTGTCGATTTTCTCAGAAGACACTCCAAATCTGCTGATCGCAATCGGTTTATTGTCGTTTATTGAAAATTTTAGTTCCCTGAAAGCACATCCTTCCAAGCCCTCAAGTAAAAACTGGTCTTGCCGGAACTCAATTGAGATCAGGAATTTGTTTAATGACTTTTTTTCATTTTTCGTTGCATCAGTTTTATTATTTGCTGGATTGTTATTCTGCAGGAAGCCGGATTCCTTTTCGGACCTGGTGGTGATTATAATGACACCGTTTTTTCCTTTACTTCCGTATATTGCCGTAGCTGAAATCCCTTTTAAAACACTAATTTCTTCAATATCATCGGGTGGGATTTGGTTTATATTTTTTAAAATGACGCCATCTACAATGTACAGTGGTTCTGATGAGGTGTCAATTTTTAATGAGTTGGGAATAAGGCCTGATTTATTTTCTGTTTGGCCAGGGGTAGTTATTAACGTATCATTTTTTGTTGTGACAATTGTTTCTCTTTGATTTTCAATTTGCTTCTGATGCTGAATAAATTCCGTTTTCACCTCCCTTTCTGCCAGCCCCATTATTAGCAAAGCCAGCAGCGGCAGGACCACCAGTTGTTTCAGCCACGCATATCGGTTTTCTGTTCTCTTTTTCATCATGATGATCCTGTTTTTTAGTTGTGATCCGTTCATGGCAGTGAGGAAAGGTGCCACACCCTGTTTTTCAACCAGCGCCACCATGGCGAATTGGTATGTTTGTGCATCCGTGGTTTTGGCAATCTGGTCGTCGGTTTTGTACTCCAGGTTATTTTTTACCGCATCTTTCAGCAACCAGGCAAAGGGATTAAACCACTGAAGCAGGAACAGGATTTCAGTAAACAAAATGTCGAGGGTGTGTTTCTCTTTTACGTGAATATTTTCGTGCTCTACGATTATATTAAGGTTGGGGTGTGAGAGCGTATTTTCCGAAAGCACAATTTTATTAAAAAACGAAAATGGGTGGATATCATTTTTCGAGATGTTTACCAACCTGCTAAACAGTTCCTGCACCCGGCTTTTGCGGATGATGTTCCAGACTTTTCCGTGTCCCAACAACAGACGAAATAAGAAGAGAGCTGTGCCTGCTGCATAAATCGCAAACAAATAGTGGTACCACTCCGGTGAAAATGGCGGCCTGACAAGCTCAGCCGGTTGTATGGTTTCCGGAAGGAAGGAGTATCCGGATGAAACCGGGGCTGCCTGCTCAACATAGCTGATGGTGGTAAAAGTGATGAGCGGAATGATAAAGCTCAATGCGAATGAGACAGGAAGGTAAATCCGGTTGAAGGTAAACTGCTTCTGGTTTTGAAAAAGTACCAGGTAAACGAGATAAAAGGCGCCGGCTGCCAGTGCCGATTTTCCGAAGTATAAAAGCCAGTTTCCCATCACTTCCGGTCTTTGATCATTTTTACCAGTTCTTCCAGCTCCTCCGGCGACAATCCCTTCTCCTTCACGAAAAAGGCCACGGCATTCTTGTAGGAATTATCGAAATAGTCATGAACGACCTGCTTCATGAACGACTTCCGGTACTCTTCCTTCGGGATCAGCGGGTAGTACTCGTAAGTATTTCCATACTGCCTGTAACCGACAATGCCTTTGTCCTGCAATAACCGCACCAGGGATGAAATGGTATTGTAGTGCGGCTTCGGATCGGGGTACTCTTCCATGATGTCTTTTACGAAAGCTTTTTCAAGCTTCCAGAGGATTTTCATCAGCTCCTCCTCTTTGCGGGTGAATTTCTTCATTTATGCAGATATTAAGATTTACAGACACAAGATTCAAAAGAACTAAATTTGAAACAAATATAAAACTGATTTTTCAGTTATGCAACTATTTTTTCAGTTTTTTAACTAAAAAATCAGTTGGCAATTATTTTTCATTCCACAAACTTTTACAGGAATTTGTATAACTAAGTCTTTCTTAATGTACGCTAAATTCGCTATATTTGCTACATGAACATTATTGACAAAAATATCGATTCAATAGAATACCTTTGTGAAAAGTACAAGGTAAAAGAGTTATATATTTTTGGTTCAATTTTAACAGAACGCTTTAATGAGACAAGTGATATAGATCTATTGATTCAGTTTGACGATGTTGAGCTAATCAATTATTTCGATAATTATATGGATTTCAAAGACGAACTGGAGAGTCTTCTCAAGTATCCGGTTGATTTAGTTGAAAATCAGGCAATAAAAAATCCTATATTCAGAAAAATAGTAGATCGGGATAAAAGATTGGTGTATGAACGAAAAAGTGCTCAAATTTATAACGAGGATATAAAATGCTACCACCAAACAAAACATTTTGATTCCACCCTTTTCTTTTCCCCGACTATCAATAGCTGCAGAGGTTGATTTTTTTTGGTAAACCCCGGAAGATTGCTGATTTCATTTTTTGATTGAAAACAGGACATTTAAAACCGGACGATGCTGACCCCATTTTAAGGAACAATGCGGAATAATTTCTGTCTTTTATCTCCCACGCAATAAGCTCCATAGAACATTCTGGTGCAAAACGGACAGTGATTCCCGGACAAAACGGACACCATTTAAAAGCATGAAAAAAGGCACCAACCTTGTCAGCACCTTCTCTTTTGTGTGTGGGAAACAATATCTATTGCTACACCTTGCTGCTGTTGGGATACAGCCTTATACGCGTACGTCTTTACAATCATCGATGGTGCACGTTTTTGGCGCTTATTATTGCGCATTTTTTGCTGTTCCCGGTTGCTCAGCACATACTCCGGGTGACTCTTTCGATATTGATTCTGATATGTGTGTGTAGGATGTTTGTCCCGCCATCTCTTGTTGCGGGCACCATGAAGCATGCGGCTCTCACTGCTGCGAAGTAATTTTTTCTTAGTGGTAATATTGTGCCGGGCATTTTGACAGAAAACAGCAGAACAATACTTCTGTCTTTTTATCCGGGGATTGCATGGAAAAATCATTCCACAGTGATGGCAGGTAAAAGTTCCGGGCATTGATCAGATTTTTTATGCCCGAAAGATCGTCAAATTATGGTGGAGTCATTTTTTACCCATAAGTGGGTGCAGTTTTATCCCACGTTAAAAGGCTTATTCCCGGCAGGTATTTTCACATAGTATTTTCTGTTCCCCACCTGCTGAACCCACTGTTTTATATCAACCAGGGTGTGTTTTACAAATTGCTTTTCGATGCAGCATGTCAGGCCCTGCAAAATGCCGGAAGAAACCCGTAGTTTCTGGGTGCAGACACAGGGGCCGTGGCGGTTTTGCATACCTGGGGCCAAACCCTTTCTTATCATCCGCACATCCACATGCTGGTGCCGGCTGGCGGGCTTTCAGAAGACGGCATGGAATGGATTGAAGCACCCAGGAAGTTCTTTGTGCCAGTAAAAGCCGTGTCTGCCATGTTCAGGGGAATACTTGTACGCCTGATAAAAGAACAATGGGATAATAATGCATTCAAAATACCCGATGGGTTTCCTGGTTTTGTAACAATGAAAAGGGAGCTTTACGAAAAAAGAGAGTTTACCCGCCGGTTTATGATGCACATTCTGCCTGCGGGATTCTACAAAATCAGGTATTACGGTATCCTGGCAACGGCAAACATCAAGAACAAACGACAGCAGGCTATTGCATTAATCGGGAAAACTATTTTTCAGCCTATACTCGAAGGATTAAACGCTTACGAGGTTTATCGGATTCTCAGAAGAATTGACCCGGCCCGCTGTCCGAAATGCCAACAGGGCATTATGGTAAGGTACAGCCTGGAGACTGCTCCAGGGTAACTGGGAAATAACAACGTTCTTTAATGGCAATATTCAGAATCACTTGTCATGAAAAAAATGAAACAGGAAAGTTATGCTCAAAATCAAAGTAATCAGCGTTGTTTTTTGTCGCTGAATTCTTTGACGGGAAACAAATTACAGCTGTTTTCAACCGGAAGAATAAAAACAGAAAATACGAGGCACATAGAACAGAGAAAAAACGCCGCTACCCCGATCCCGTCGGCATCGTCCAACTATATTTTATCCATCATTCTTATTTAGAATAAATCTACGCTTGCCAAATAATAAAATTTCAGCGTTTTGTTGTAATTTGCATGAACGATGGATAAAATACTATTACGTAATAGCCAATGTTGAAAAAGGAAAATTCCTAAAATAATTTCTTGTCAGAAAGTAAATTATTATTTACCTTTGGGTAAAATTTAGTAAATGATACTAGATGAAGTGTTCAGAATTATTTCGACTCTTGAAAAAAGATGGATGGTATCCAATTTCACAAAAGGGATCACATGTGAAATTGAAGCATGACCAAAAGGATGGAATAATAATTTTTCCAAATCATGGAAGTCAAGAAGTTGGAAAAGGATTTGAGAAAAAAATTCTGAAAGATGCAGGAATAAAACTTAAAAAAAAGGAATTATGAAAAAATACAAGAAAAAAATTAAAATAATTGTTGAAAAAACAAAAACTGGATTTTCGGCCTATTCAGAAGAATATCCCATATATACAACGGGAAGGACTATTCCTGAATTAATTAATAATGCACTTGAAGCAACTCAATTAAATTTTGAAAAGGAATTTGAAATTACACATGAGAATCTGAAATTTGAAATTGACTTTGCACAATTCTTCCAATATTACAAAGTGCTGAATTCAAAATTTCTTGCAGAAAAAATAGGAATGAATCCAACTTTATTGTCTCAATATGTACAAGGACATAAAAAACCATCTGAAAACCAAACTGAAAAAATATTAAGTGGAATTCATCAAATAGGACAAGAATTATCTGAAATGAATTTGATTTATCGAAGTTAAAACAAAGGCTATAAACAATGTGCAAATTTCAGGGCGGCGTATAGTGGTGTGCAGTAGGTGGGTTCATGCCCGATTTACCTTGTCTTTCGGAGAGGAAATCGCACGCAACCCGCCCCGAAAACTAGGTATGCCGGGAAGCAATGATTCGGGCGAATAAAGTTCATTGCATGCTGTAATTGAGATGGTGGATACCAGTTGTAAGGTAGAACCACCGGTGTCGTCTTGCAGGAGAGGGCATCAAACCACCTAAAGGTGCTGTATTTAAGAGGTATGATGCTGAGCGTTTAGGAAAAGACTATGTCATGAGCATGGTCAGGTATGGATAAAGGAGATGAACGAAAGTGAACCGCTGATGAGGAGCCGGGAAGGAGCCACATTCTGTCAAAAACTGTAGAGCAAGTTATGCAGTGACAAGCACAGCGGGCACCTGTTTACTGGCTGTGCGGCAGGCGTCTTTCAGGCGGCATGACCTTTATTCGGGCTTAATTACGGAACCCGGGAACCTGCATGACAATGCTAAGTGAAATGTACAATGGGTACACCCCAGAGGCAGAATAACGAAGTGTCATGCAGGGACGGACTGACCCGTAGTAGTGAAGAAATTTCTGTAATGGAAGTGGAGCAAAGGGGTCAGGTTA
>JAQVON010000144.1 GCA_028702595.1 Mariniphaga sp.
TCAGATTCAAAACCACTTCGGAAGTATGTTCCGGTGCAACTTTCAGTCGGCCCGAAACATGATGTTTTATCACCTCTCTGAAATAGGCATGATTGATTTGATTTATTTCCGGGTTGTTGGTTTGTTTCAGGAATAGGTCGTACCGCAGTCCGCTGCCGATGAATACTTTTTTCACGTTGGGCATTTGCCTGACTTTTTTGTAGAGGTCCAACAGAGGTTGATGACTGGTATTCAGGTTTTTGCATATATTGGGAAAGAGACAGGAATACCTGGAGCAATTAAGGCACAGATCTTCTCTGAATCCTTTCATCCTGTACATATTTGCGGAGGGTCCTCCCAGGTCGGTGATGTACCCTTTGAAGCCTTCTGTTTGGCTCACTTTCTCCACCTCTTGCAGCACTGATTTTTCGGAACGGCTCACCACAAATTTTCCCTGGTGAGCCGAGATGGTGCAGAATGCGCATCCTCCGAAGCAGCCCCGGTGAATATTGATGGAATGCCGGATCATTTCCCAGGCAGGGATTGGTGGTTTCCCCTGGTACCGGGGATGGGGCAACCGGGTATAGGGAAGGTCAAAGACCTGGTCGATCTCTTTCTCAGTCATCTCAGGCCAGGGAGGATTCACCACGATCAGTTTTTCACCTACCCGTTGGATCAGTTTTTTTGCCTGTTTCTTGTTCGATTCTTCCTCGATGTGCCTAAAATTTTGGGCGAATTTTTTCTTATCCGACAGGCAGACTTCATGGGAAGCCAGCTCCAACTCCTCCCACTCTTTTTGTGTGGCATAGGTCTCCCCTTCATCCACGAGGAAAGCGGTTTGTGGAATGGTGGTCAGCTTTTTCACGGGAACACCCCGTAACAACAGACGGGATAATTCGGTCATTGTTTTTTCACCCATCCCATACACCAGCAGGTCGGCTCCCGATTCTGCCAGAATGGATGGTTTCAGCTGGTCCGACCAGTAATCATAGTGTGTCAGCCGGCGCAAGGAGGCCTCTATTCCACCAATAACTATCGGGACATCCGGATAAAGATCCCGGAGAATTTTTGAATAGACGATAACCGCATAGTCGGGGCGCTGACCGGCTCTCCCTCCCGGAGTATATGCATCGGTTGTGCGTTTTCGTTTGCCGGCCGTGTAGTGGTTCACCATCGAATCCATGTTCCCACTGGTCACAGCAAAAAACAGACGCGGTATTCCCATCTTTTTGAAGTCACGTAAGTCATCCTTCCAGTTCGGCTGTGGTACTAATGCTACCCTCAGACCATCGGCCTCCAGCACGCGACCAATCACTGCTGCCCCAAAAGAGGGATGATCAACATACGCATCCCCGGTAAACAAAACCACATCGGGCTGATCCCATCCCAATACCTCCATCTCCTTTTTGGATGCCGGCAACCACTCCATTTTCTTATCCATCAGCTTTCTCATCGTAATCATCATCAAGAATAGCAAATAATTTCCGGTTATGACAAAAAACCTGTTATTTTTGTTTTTCTTTTGTGAAATAATAGCCCATGGAAATCTTAAAACTTAAGGATATTTTTAAAGCTCCTCCTGCGCTCTCCCTTTTTGGGGGAGATTATTTTGCTAAGTTCCTGATGTATATTTTACGGTTCAACAAATTAAACAAAATATACGAGCAAATGGCATGGAAGCAGGGAATTGATTTTATTGATGAGATCATTCATATTCTGGAGTTTAAAATAGATTTCGATGTGAATGAATTGAAAAGAATCCCTTCCGGCGGTCCGCTCATTATTGTTTCCAATCATCCTTTTGGCGGATTCGACGGTCTGCTGCTGATCAAATACCTGTCGCAGGTTCGTCCCGATGTCAAAGTTATTGGTAATTTTCTGCTTCAGAAGGTTGATCCTGTTTCATCATTCTTCATCAGTGATCATCTTTTTGAGCAACAGGAATCTTTCACTCCGGAGCAGGATACAAATCAAACCAAGGGAGCCATTAAACATCTTCAGGATGGCGGGGTTCTTTGTCTTTTCCCTGCACGTGGTTTATGTACGTATGGTACATTTGAGAGCATCACCGACCAGGTTTGGCAGCTCCCCATGGTTAAGTTTGTAAAAAAAGCCAGGGTTCCGGTGGTTCCGGTCTATTTCCAGGGAACCTACAGCAGACTTTTTCACCTGGTTGCAAAGATTCACCCAACGTTGCGTCAGCTTCGGTTACCATCGGAGATACTGAACAAGAAGAATAAAACTATTAAACTGCGGATAGGTAACCCGATCAAAGTGCAGGATCAGGATAAATTTGCTGATGTTTATCAGTTTGGCCGGTTTTTACGAGCCAAAACCTATAGTATGGAATCGAACCTCGAAGTGAAGCATTTTTTTAATTATTCCCTGAAAGCCCAACCCAGGCCAGAGCCCGTTGTTGAGCCAGTGGCAGAGGAGGTCATCAGAAATGAGATCCAGAAAATAAAGCCGGATTATACCCTTTTTAACCTGAAAAATTACACCGCCTTTTGTGCTCCGTCAGAAGAGATTCCAAATATCCTGAATGAAATTGGCCGGCTGCGGGAAATCACCTTCCGGGAAGTAGGCGAAGGTACCAACCAAAGTACCGATATCGATGAATTTGACCTCTACTACCATCAAATGTTTATTTGGGATGAAGATGCAAAAAAAATTGTTGGAGCTTATCGTATCGGCAAAGGGAAGGATATTTTGGAACAATATGGGAAACGTGGTTTTTACCTGTACACCCTTTTCCGTATCAGTGATAATTTTAAACCCATTCTGAATGAAAGTCTTGAGCTGGGCAGGTCATTTGTGATCCAGGAATACCAACGTAAACCAATGCCCCTGTTTTTGCTGTGGAAAGGAATTCTTTACTTCCTGTTGAAAAATCCTGAGTACCGATACCTGATCGGACCGGTCAGCATCAGCAATAATTATTCGAAAATATCAAAAGATCTGATCATCAGGTTTATTATGCAAAACCATCTGAACTGGAAAATGGCACCCTATGTAAAACCCCGAAATAGCTATAAGTTTAAAAGTAAAAATCAGGATATCAATATCCTGATGGATAATATGGAACGCGATATCAACCGCCTCGATAGAGCCATTGGTGACCAGGATGAACTGAATTCGGGACTTCCCGTGCTCCTGAAGAAATACATCAAGCTGAATGCAAAAATTATAGCATTTAATGTAGACCCAAAATTTAATAATTGCCTCGACGGATTGATCGTACTGGATGTGAACGATGTACCCAAGAACACGATTGAAGCCCTGTCGAAAGAGACAAACGACGGTTCTATTCTGGAGCGGTTTTATACGAACAGGGAATGACAGGAGAATTACGAGTTACGAATTACGAATGAAGAATTTACTATGAAGCGAAGCATAACAGATTATTTAACTTTGGTATTGAAGGGGATGGCTATGGGTGCTGCTGATGTTATTCCCGGTGTATCTGGTGGCACGATTGCTTTTATCAGCGGTATTTACGAGGAGCTGATCAATTCTATCAAATCGATCAATCCCGCAGCGCTGAAGCTTTTGCTGACCGGCAGGGTTGCATCTTTTTGGAAAGCAATAAACGGCAATTTCCTGATGGCTGTCCTGCTTGGAATTGCGATCAGCATCTTCTCGCTGGCCAAAGGGCTGGAATATCTATTACATCAGTATCCCATACTGGTGTGGTCTTTCTTTTTTGGATTGATCATTGCCTCTGCTCTATATGTTGGACGCTCCCTGGAAAAATGGAATTTCCCGTCCATCCTGGCCTTGCTGGCCGGA
>JAQVON010000019.1:0-14832 GCA_028702595.1 Mariniphaga sp.
CAATGCTAAGTGAAATGTACAATGGGTACACCCCAGAGGCAGAATAACGAAGTGTCATGCAGGGACGGACTGACCCGTAGTAGTGAAGAAATTTCTGTAATGGAAGTGGAGCAAAGGGGTCAGGTTATACAGTATCATAACATTTAACAACTCTGGAAAGAGTATGAATTTATGGAATGAAACAAAATCGGTACCGGTAAGCCGTGAAATGATTTGGGCGGCTTACAAGAAAGTGAAAGCCAACAAAGGAAGTGCAGGTGTGGACGAAATCAGCATGGAAGAATTTGATGCTGACCGGTCCAAACACCTGTATAAACTTTGGAACCGCATGGCATCGGGCAGTTATTTTCCGCCGCCGGTCAAAGAAGTTGAGATACCGAAGAAAGACGGCAAAGTCCGCAAACTTGGGGTTCCAACCATTGCCGACAGGATAGGACAAATGGCGATTAAAGATTACCTGGAAGCGAGGTTTGAAAAGATATTCAGTTCCAATTCCTACGGTTACCGACCCAACCGAAATGCCCATCAGGCACTCGAACAAGTACGGAACAATTGCAGGAAAACAGACTGGGTAATCGACCTCGACATAAAGGGATTCTTTGATAATATCGACCATGGGAGACTGCTGCTTGCCGTGGAGAAGCATGTTAGCGAAAACTGGTGCTTATTTTACATCAAACGATGGTTGAACGCGTCTGTGCAAAAGAAATCAGGTGAACTGGTTCAGAAACAGGGAAAGGGAACGCCACAGGGAGGTGTAATAAGTCCGCTATTAGCCAACTTGTTTCTGCATTATGCAATGGATAAATGGCTTGAACTGAAACATCCGGAAGTAAAGTTTGTGCGTTATGCCGATGACGCCATCCTGCATTGCCGGAGCAAAACCCATGCGGAACAAACGCTGAATGCTATTGGTGAACGAATGAAAGAATGCGGATTGGAATTGCACCCGGGAAAGACCAAAATTGTTTACTGTAAAGACTACAGGAGACAAGAGAAACATGAAAATGTAAAATTTGATTTTCTGGGGTATTCGTTCCAACCCCGCACAGCAAAGTCCAGGAAAACAGGAAAGCTGTTTCTTGGTTATGATTGTGCCATAAGCATCAGTTCAAAGAAACGCATTGCAGACAAGATGGAAGAACTGAACATTGTGGGGCTAACCCATAAAAGTATTGTAGGCGTTGCCCAATTTCTAAATCCCTATATTCGGGGATGGGTTAATTACTATGGTAAGTTTAGGTGTAATAGTTACGGCCTCTTTTCCTGGCTTAACTTTGTAGTAGTAATTGCTGCGAGAAATTGAACCCCATTTATTCAACTGCGATATCGGTACAGCATCTTTGTATAAATCAACTATTTGTCTTTTTTCACTCATCGGGATTGAGTTTTTTTTAAAAGCTCTGTTTTAACCTCTATCTCTAATGCCATTTTAGCTATGATCTTGCGTAATCGCTCGTTTTCTTTTTCCAGGTTGCGAACACTAGGATCAACACGATGATACTTTGGTTGAAGGCCATCAATTCCCTGGCTATTAAATGCATTTTTCTATCGATAATACAAAGATCTTGCAAGGTTATGCTTGCGAAGAGTTTGTTCCAACCCTTGCTGCTCTGCTTCACGCAATATTTGAAGCTTTTCTTCCGGTGTAAATTTTCTTTTTGCTCCCATAAAAACCTAAATTAGCTGTTCTAATTTGTTTTTCAAATTTTGTACAGTTATTTAGGGGGCTAGAACAGTTTGAATTACCAGGCGCAATAACAGAATCAGGCCGCCCGCACCGTAGATAAGAAAAATAATATGCAGCCGGCTAATCCCGGACTGATCTGCAGTTGCTTGAACTGGTTGTGCGTCTGTAAATGTACGGCCGAGGCCTTCAAAAATACCGGTACCGGCATGTGCCTGAACAACGACCGGATAATAAACCGGAAACAGGGGCAGAGAAACTGAAAAAAGCAAAGCCATGACCAGAAACCACCAGTTCGCCTCATAAAATGTTTCTTTCATCAGTAACAGCCGGTAAACCAGGTAAAAAAGAATAATCCCCGCCGAGGCTTTCAAAAGATATTCAAATAGTGTTTCCATTGCTTACTTATTTGGGTTTTCCTTCTTAAGCTCAATTTGGGCAATCCGGATCATCTCCTCCAGTTCATCCATGCCAAGATTGTTTTCCCGGGCGAAAAATGTCGCGAGCTTTGGGAAAGATCCGCTAAAATAGTTTTTCAAAAATGAGCTGAACTGAGTCCGGACATAATCTGTCCTTACAACTGCCGGAGAGAAAAGGTTGACATTGCCTATCTTCCGGCACGAAACAAATCCTTTGTTTTCCAAAACTTTTAAAACAGTGGCAACAGTTGTATATGCAGGTTTTGGAACCCCAAATTCCTCAACCACATCCTTGACCACTCCTTCTTTTAGTTTCCAAAGAATCTGCATGACCTGTTCTTCAGCCTTTGTCAGTGTCTTCATTATTTATAATTTAAGTTCTGCATGCAATTATTATGCACTTTTTATCTTTAACCGGTCTCAATTCAATTTTGCTACTATAAATATAGTAGAAAAAAATAAATTTCCAACTGTTTTTATAATATTTTTACTATTTTTTTAGTAGAAAGAAATTTGTGAGTTTTGAACAGGAGGTTATCCGGTAGTTTTAGATTCTGAATTTCAATGCCTTTCATTCACATATTTTCCAGTGTAAAAAGAACAGTTTGAATGGTGTAGTTTGACAGAACGTTGTGCCGGAGATGCTTCACTCTCAAGGTATGAACCTCGAAATGACGTTCTGTTACCGCCGTAACTGTTACGTCCGTAACAAAGTTAATTATCTAAATTACCTCATGAATTTTCCATGCCTGTATATGGCGAATCCCCTGTTTTGACGGCAGCGAAACTTCATCGAACGAAACAACAAACTTTTCATAATGATCAGGGATTGCTTCCAGCGGGGCATATTCCCGTTGTGCCGTCTGCTCGTCCATTAAAAGCCATGCACTTTGAAGGTAAATAACCCTGTCTCCCTTTTTTGCAACAAAGTCAACCTCTTTATCGCGCATCACTCCAACATAAACCTCATACCCTGCCCTGCGAAGTTCCAGGTAAACCAGGTTTTCCAGTTTATATCCCACTCCATAGCCAAATCCGGGGTACAGATAATTCTTGAACGACAAATCGTTGATGTAATATTTACAATTGCCCGATATTGTCTCTTTACCTCTTATGTCATAACGTTCTGCTTTGTGAACCAAAAATGCCTCTTCCATATAGCCAATATAACCGGCAACCGTATCATACGTGGTTTTTCTGCCGGAACTCCTGAAGAAATTAACCATATTTGTTATGGAGACAAGATTCGAAGCATTATTGACCAGGTAGATAAAAATATCTTCCAGAAGCTTTGGATCTTTGATGTTATGCCGTTGTATGATATCGCGCAACAGCACAGTATCTCTGATGGCCGATATATAATTACGCCTGGTCTCTTTATTGGGCAATACGAATAATTCAGGCAATGCCCCGCTCTCCAAATAGGCAATGTAACTCTGACTATTCATCACTTGATGGGTAATCCCGGTAAACTCCTTATAACTGAATGGAAAGACCTCAAAATGTACATATCGCCCCGACAACAACGTTGCCAACTCCGATGAAAGCATTCTTGAATTGGAGCCACTGATAAACAGTTCATAGCTATCCACAAAATTCTGAGAATATGAATTGACAAAATGCTCCCAACCCGCGATGTTCTGAATCTCATCGATAATAAGCCAGACTTTTCCTGCGGGATGAAGCCGCTTTTGATACAACTTCAGAAGCATTTCGAGATCCTTATAATCCCCAACAAAATCAAAATCCGTAAATTCCTTGTTGATATAAAATATATTTTCGGGATTAACTCCGCTTTCAATCAACGCATGGACTATCTGCCTAAGAATATAACTCTTTCCGGTCCGTCGCTGACCCACAAGAACTTTGATCAGCTTACTGCCTGTATAATCAATGATCTTACCCGTATATGCTTCACGATAATATCCCATTCCGGGAACATCTCCTTTCCAAAAATTGAAACGTTCTAAAGCTGCAAAATATTCTTCCATGATCGAAGTATTTTACACAAATATATAAATATTCTTTTACAAAAGAAAATATATGAATAAATTGCAGAAAGTTCTTTTATAAAAGAATTATCCTTGTCGGTTTATGCCACAAACGATCAGAAACGAGCATGACGATTTAAGACACAAAAGAGTAGAAATGAGCTTGTGAATTCTGTCGAACACCATTAGAACAGACAATAAAGTGAGGCAAATTAAATTTTATGTGAGTTCCATCGGGCCGGAAAAAGGAGATGAACCCGGCAAAAGTATTTGTTGAGAAAATGTACACAAACTGAAAATTTAATTAGAGACTGTTTTAAATTTATCCATTTATTCTATTTTGCGTCTTTTTCACTCATGCTGTTGCAAAATTTCCTTAAATAGCTATGGCTATTCGCGTCAATTTTGCCTTGTCTGAGCAAAAAGCAGATCAAAATATTTCTAAAAAACAAAATCAAAACAGTCTCTTAGATAAAACACAAATTTTAGTATCTTGGAATCGAAAAATAAACAAAATTTTATGAGAACGATCAGCCGATGTACCCAAAGCTTCACCCTTCTTGTAATTGCCACCTTCGTTCTTTATTTTCAAGCAAAGGCGCAATCCGATGGTGCCGGCCTGTACCAGAAATTCTGTGCCCAGTGTCACGGTGCCGACCTCTCCGGAGGCAACGCATCGAGCCTGCTGGACGGGATCTGGCAGTTTGGTGCCGAGAACAGCTACGTTATCCGCAACATTAAACACGGAATTGCCCACCTGGGAATGCCTTCGTACGAGCGGTCCATGACCGACGCCGATATCAGGGCGGTAGTGCAATACATCCGTGATGCAGAAGCCGACAAAGGAGTTGTTAAGCCGCCCACACCCGAAATGGTGGAGACGATGGACTATTTCATCGAGGTGGAGACCTTTGCCGATGACCTGGAGGTTCCGTGGTCCATCGATTTTATCGATCCGGCCACGGCACTGATTACGGAAAGGCCTGGCCGGTTGCGGGTGGTTAAGAACGGCGTCATGCTCCCTGAACCGGTCAACAATACGCCCAAGGTGTTGAACGAAGGGCAGGGGGGACTGCTGGATGTGGCTGTCGATCCCGATTATGCTCAGAACGGCTGGATATACCTGGCTTACAGTCATGTTCTGGAAAACCAGCAAGGTGATCGCCTACCGGCCATGACACGAATCGTTCGCGGGAAAATCGAAAACCACACCTGGATCGATGAAGAGCTGCTCTTTGAAGCTCCTCCGGAAACCTATAACACCATGCGCCATCACTACGGCTGCCGCATCGTCTTCGATCCCTGGGGATACCTCTACTTCGCTGTGGGCGACCGCGGCAGGGGATTCCAGGCGCAGGACTTCACCCTCCCCAATGGGAAGGTGCACCGCATCCACAAGGACGGACGTATTCCGGAGAACAATCCCTTTCTATATGATGAAAAAGCTATGAAATCGCTCTTTTCACTGGGTAACCGAAATATCCAGGGAATGGCCATCCATCCCGGAACAGGTGAGCTGTGGGTCACCGAACATGGTCCTATGGGAGGTGATGAGCTGAACCTGATCCGGGCCGGGAAAAACTACGGCTGGGAAACCATTACCTACGGCCGGAACTATAACGGCACCACGATCACCGAGCTGACCCACATTCCCGGCATGGAGCAGCCCATTTTTTATTGGAACCCATCACTCGCCGTTTGTGGCCTTGATTTTTATACCGGCAATCTCTTTACAAAATGGAAAAACCGACTTTTGGTGGGTGCACTCAAATATGAAGAGGTGCGTTTGTTGCAAATCGAAGAAGAAAGGGTAATCCATGAGCAGGTGATTTTTAAGGGGGCAGGAAGAGTGCGGGATGTTGCTACCGGTACTGACGGCGCCATTTATATTGTGCTGAATAATCCGGGGAAAGTGGTCAGGCTTGTACCTGAAAAGGAATAAAAATATTCATTACAATTTTATTCGAATGAAACGGGCATGCTTTGAAAACCACAAACTGAATCTCATATATAAAGGCCAGACCGTTTCCCTGGAAACGATGAAAGGCGATTTGGTGCGAATGAGCGTCGATGGATTCCAATAACCGGAGAATCACGCCGAAGTTTCAAACACTATTTTGATCCAGGTCAGGCAACTATATGAACAGGTAAAAAAAAGAACCTGTTTACGTCAGTGCCTCAGCTGGGCTAAATCGGTATACAGAGGTTGTCCGGTATACCTCCCCGGGATGTAAAATACTGGGTTCGAAATTCGCGTGATTGGGAGAATTGATAAAATGTTGAGAAAATTTTTTTCCTAATCTGTTTTGGTCAGTTGATGAAACACCGACTCCAGGTTCTGCTGTCGCTCCTGAAGGGTAAGCAACACGAGGTCGTTTTCCACGGCAAAGCGGAAGATGACGGGACGGATATCGCCGCTGCCGTCGGATTCTATCACCCAGGCATCGGTTCCCCACACAACATCTTTGATTCCCGGCAGTACCATCAGTTGATCCGGGTGTACCGGGCGGTCGAACCCCGCCACCACCACCTGGTTCCCCTGCAGCTGACCGCTCTTCACCTCGGCGATAGAACCGTCGGCCACGATCTTCCCCCGGTTGATGATCACCACGCGATCGCACACCGCCTCCACCTCCTGCATGATGTGTGAGGAGAGAATTACTGTTTTTTCGCGACTGATGGAACGGATCATCCCACGGATATCTTCCAGCTGGTTAGGATCGAGGCCGGTGGTGGGCTCATCCAGGATCAGCACCTGCGGATCGTGGATCAGCGCCTGAGCCAAACCTACACGTTGCCGGTAACCTTTTGAAAGCGCCCTGATCTTTTTGTGCTGCTCATCACCCAACCCGGTTAATTCTATCATACGGGCAATGTACTGCTTCTTGTTTTTGATACCATAAAAACCAGCTGTGATTTCCAGGTACTCCTTTACATAAAGGTCGATATAAAGTGGATTGTGTTCCGGAAGGTAACCAATATTGCGTCTGATAGCCGGAAGATGAACGGAAACTTTGTGATTGTCTAAATAAACTTCTCCTGAAGTGGCAGGCAGAAATCCGGTAATTATTTTCATGAGCGTTGACTTTCCCGCACCATTGGGGCCCAGAAATCCCAGCAATTCACCCCGGTTGACAGAAAAGTTGACCTCGTCCAGTGCTTGCTGCTTTCCAAATAATTTTGTTACGTTGTTGATTTTTAAGTTCATATATTTATATTCGATAACAAAAATAGAGGAATCTTTTTAATTTGAAACCATTAACGTAAATTTGCATCTCAGCTTAACAGTTTATCATGAAAGATCGTCATTTTAACTACATCAAAGATATCACACGTTACGAAAGGCAAAAAACGTGGGAGGTCAATATTGGGGGTACCGGAGTTGGCGGAAGTAATCTTATACGAATCCAGTCGATGACCGATACCAGTACACGGGAAACAGAATTAACAGTTGAACAAATTATTGCATTGGCAAAGGCAGGTTGCGATTATGTTCGCGTTACAGTAAAAGGCATTTACGATGCTGAAAATCTAAAAAATATTGTTGCCGAGCTTCATAAACGAAATTTTTCCATCCCATTAATAGCCGATATTCATTTCAATCCCCGCTTAGCAGACATAGCTGCCAAATATTGTGACAAAGTGCGCATTAATCCTGGGAATTTTTACGATAAAAGGGCTCGTTTTGAAAATAAAGTCTATTCCGATGAGGAGTACAAGGAAGAACTTTTAAAAATAGAGGAGCAGTTTATTCCTTTTCTTGAAATGCTAAAGAAAACCAAAACAGCATTGCGTATTGGCGCGAACCACGGTTCCTTGTCGGATCGGGTAATGAGTCGATATGGAGATTCTCCCTCAGGAATGGCTGAATCGATACTTGAGTTTTTACGTATCTGTAAAAAAGTCGATTTTAAGGACGTGGTGGTTTCAATCAAGTCAAGCAATACACGTATGATGGTTTTTTCTGTGCGACTGCTGAATTATAAGATGCGGCTCGAAGATCTGAGGTATCCTATTCATTTGGGAGTTACAGAAGCCGGAGAAGGGGAAGACGGACGAATCAAATCGTCAGTCGGTATAGGCGCTTTACTAGCCGATGGGATTGGTGACACGATCCGTATTTCTTTAACTGAGGATCCGGTAAATGAAATCCCGGTAGCTCAAAAGCTGGTGAATCATTTTAAGTCGTATCGCGACCATGAACCTATTACTGCCTCGTTGGTTGCCCAGACCAATCCATTTGAATATGAACGTCGTTCAACCCGTCCGGTATTAAATATGGGGGGAGATAAGCTTCCTGTGGTCGTTGCTGATCTGGGTGAACGTAACCTGCAGGAAATGCTCCCAATCAGGGGTAAACTGGTTCCCGATTATTTTCTGTCGGGCAATAAGATCATAGATATTAATGGTGAAGGTTACCCTGTCATCTCCCTCGAAGATTATCTTTACGAAAGTACACGTTGGGGGCGTTTAAAATTTATCCGGACAAATAAGATGGAGTTCGATCGGTTTATGGATAAAAACCCCGAAATTATTATGAAACTAAAACAAACCAGAAAAACTGTCCTAATTCTGGAAAGTTTCAATAAAAATCCGCTGGCTGAGCTTCGGGCATTTTTTACCACATTTGAATCCCACATCTGGAAAGTGCCGGTTATTATTTATCGCCGATATAATGAACACAAGCTGGAAGATTTGCAGATCAAAGCTTCGGCCGATTTGGGTGGACTGCTGATCGACGGTTATGGAGACGGACTATGTATTTCCAATGACAGGATTACATTTACCGAATTGAAAGATTTAAGCTTTGGCATTCTGCAAGCCAGCCGGATGCGGATGACTAAAACCGAATTCATTTCTTGTCCGGGTTGCGGTCGTACTCTTTTTAACCTCCAGGAAACAACCAGAAAGATAAAGGAGCATTTCAATCACCTGGATCATCTGAAAATCGGAATTATGGGATGCGTGGTGAACGGACCAGGTGAAATGGGCGATGTGGATTATGGATTCGTGGGAGCTGGCAGCAACAAAATTACACTCTATAAAGGATTGAATCCTGTGAAAAGATATATCCCTTATGAAGACGCTGTTGAAGAACTTGAAAAATTAATCCGGGAAAATAACGATTGGAAAGAACCAACAATCTGATCGTTTATTTTTTTTGTTAACAATCAACAGAGCCTCTTTCCTGTTTTTCAGGTTGTTTTTTTAAATTTGCAGGATTCAAACTTCAAGAGATGGCAAAAACACATTGGAAACCCGGAACCATGATCTACCCTTTACCTGCGGTGATGGTCAGTTGCGGACATACCCCGGAAGAATATAATATCATTACAATTGCCTGGACAGGTACTATTAACAGCGATCCGCCTATGTGCTCCATCTCCATACGCCCGGGAAGACACTCTTATGAAATCATCAAACGCACCAGGGAGTTTGTTATCAATTTAACAACCGAGGAGTTGGCCAGGGCAACCGACTGGTGTGGTTGTCGTTCGGGAAGAAAATACAATAAGTGGGAGAAGATGAAACTTACACCAACTTTCGCTCAAATAGTGAAAGCTCCCGTAATCGCTGAGTCTCCAGTGAATATAGAGTGTGTCGTAAAAGATATAATCGAACTGGGAACCCACCATATGTTTCTGGCGGAAGTTGTGGGAGTATCTATCGATAGTCAATTCCTGGATGAACAGAATGCTTTCAGCTTCTCAAAAGCCCGGCCACTTGTTTATAGCCATGGACACTATTTCGGCCTTGGGAAAATTATCGGAAAATTTGGTTGGTCTGTCCAGAAAAAAAAGAAAAAGTAAATTCCGGTTTTGAACATTATTCCTATATTGATTGTCTTTTATTCAGGCTTTTTTTTTGTATAACCAAATTTATATACATGAAGATTTTAATTCTAATACTTTTCTTAACTCCAATGATTATGACAAATGCACAGGTAAATCCTTTGTTGGAGGATTTTAAAACTCCCCATCAAACGGCACCTTTTTCTGAAATTAAGAATGAACATTTTTTACCGGCAATGAAGGAGGCGATCAAACAGGGTGAAGCCGAAATACAAGCCATTGTCGACAATAAAGCTACACCCGATTTTTTAAATACAATTGAAGCTCTTGAAAAGTCGGGTCGACTTCTTAGCCGTACTTTGGGCATATTTTTCAATTTGCTTAACTCTGAAACGAATGATGAATTGCAGGGAATTGCTCAGGAGGGATCACCCTTGCTGACCAAATATCAGAATGACATCTTCTTGAACCCGATGTTGTTCAATAAGGTGAAATATGTGTACAATCAAAAGAATAAACTCGACCTGAATCCTGAGCAGCAAACCTTACTCAAGAACACCTATCTCGGCTTTGTGCGCCAGGGAGCAAACCTTTCGGATGCTGAAAAAGAAAAATTCAGACAAATAAGTACTGAGTTGTCCATGCTTACCCTGAAATTTGATGAAAATGTGCTGAAAGAGACCAATAGCTACGAAATGCACATTACGGATAAGAATAAGCTGGCCGGACTTCCTGAAAGTGCTCTTGAAGCTGCTGCTGCCAAAGCAAAAAGTAAAAATAAACCGGGTTGGGTATTCGATATAACAATGCCCAGTTATTTGCCTTTCATGAAATATGCCGATAACTGGGAGCTGCGAAAAGAGCTGTACCTGGCTTATATGTCGAAATCCTTTAAAGGAAATGAGTTTGATAATCAGGAAAATGTACGAAAAATTGCCAATTTGCGCCTGGAGATGGCTAAATTACTGGGATATAAAAATTATGCCGATTATGCCCTGGAGCAGCGGATGGCAAGGAATCCCGGAGGAGTATATCAGTTGCTGGATGAATTGCTCGACGTTTCCTATTCTGTTGCCCAAAAAGAAAAAGAAGAAGTATCTGCTTTTGCTGCCAAATCAGGTTTCAACGAGGAAATCATGCCCTGGGACTGGACTTATTATAGTGAAAAGCTGAAGGAGGCCAGGTTCGATCTGAACGATGAAATGCTGAAACCTTATTTTGAGTTGAATAAAGTGGTAGAAGGAGTCTTTGGCCTGGCTACCGAGCTCTACGGAATTACTTTCAATCCCAATAAAAATATTCCTGTCTATCATGAAGAGGTAGTCCCCTTCGAAGTATCGGATTCTGATGGTTCATTTCTGGCAGTGCTGTATACCGATTTTCATCCACGCCCCGGAAAACAGGGAGGCGCCTGGATGAACGATTTTAAGGGTCAATGGAAGGAAAATGATGAGGATTCAAGGCCACAGATCACGATCGTGATGAATTTTACCCGGCCCACAGAAACCAAACCTGCACTGCTTACCTTCAATGAAGTGGAAACTTTTTTACATGAATTTGGACATGCCCTGCACGGTATCCTGGCCAATTCTACCTATTCCAGCTTGTCGGGAACCAATGTATATCGCGATTTTGTTGAGCTCCCGTCACAAATTATGGAAAACTGGGCCGTTGAAAAAGACTTCCTGGATCGCTTTGCCAGCCATTATCAATCGGGAGAGAAAATTCCTGCCGAACTGGTTGATAAAATTAAAGCATCAGAGAATTTCCTGGCCGGATACCTTTCTGTACGCCAGGTAAGTTTCGGATACCTCGATATGGCTTGGCATACCCTGGAAAATCCATTTGATGGCGATGTGAAACAGTTCGAAGAATCAGCCTGGAAAAGAACACAGATTTTTCCTGTTATTGATGAAGCCTGTATGAGCACTCAATTTGGCCACCTGTTTGCCGGAGGTTATGCGGCAGGTTATTATAGCTATAAATGGGCCGAAGTGCTTGATGCAGATGCATTCAGCCTGTTCCGGGATAAAGGGATCTTTAACAAAGAGGTGGCTTCTTCATTTAGAAAAAATATTTTGGAAAAGGGGGGCACTGAACATCCTATGGTGCTTTACAAACGTTTCAGAGGACAAGAACCCTCGGTAGACGCCTTGCTCCAAAGAAGCGGCCTGAAATAAGTCCAGACCTGAAATGTAACAGTGAATTAACTTGTAGATTATCGCCTTATCATCTGAGATACAGAGATGTCTCTTTCTGTTTTGGTGTAAATGCCTTTCGCATACTGGCCCATCTTACTCCCCTTCGCTATTTGATGGTATATTCTTATATTTACCCATTCAATTATAAGGATATGGAGAATATCTTTTTTATTATTAATTACCGGTTTTCATGAATATTCAGATATTGCAATTGTTGAAGGGTGCAGAAGAAGCAACAGGATTAACAGTGATCATTGATGTTTTTCGTGCATTCTCAACAGCATGTTATATTTTCCGGGAAGGTGCTGACAAAATAATTCCTGTGGGAGATATTGAAAAAGCCTATCAACTGAAAGAACAACATCCTGATTATCTGCTGGTAGGAGAACGAAATGAAATGAAACCACCAGGATTTGATTTTGGCAATTCTCCATCCCAGATTATGGGCACAGGATTAAAAGGGAAGACTGTGGTGCATACTACCAGCTCCGGTACTCAAGGGATTGAAGCTGCTGTTCAAGCCCGGGAAATTATTACCGGAAGCTTTGTGAATGCAGGAGCTATTGTCCGCTATATTCATTCCCGGAAACCCGAAACTGTATCGTTGGTTTGCATGGGATATGCATGCGAATTTCCTACCGATGAGGATACCCTGTGTGCAGAATATATCCGGAATGAACTGAAAGGATTGCCCGGGAACTTTCTCTATATGACTAAAACAATCAGAGAAGGCTCAGGAAAAAGATTCTTTGACCCCGCAAAACAGGAATGGGCACCTAAAGAAGATTTCAACCTCTGCCTGGATATAAACCGGTTTGATTTTGTGTTAAAGGCTGATCGGAAAGGCGATTTGACATACCTTCAACCATATTTGTAAATTATTATTTTTCTAACCATGAAGTACGATTTCGACAGGATTATTCTTCGCGAAGGTACCAACTGCGTAAAATATGATGCCCGGGAATGGGTTTTTAAAACCAACGATGTTTTGCCCTTGTGGGTAGCAGATACCGATTTTCAAACTCCTGATTTTATTGTAAATGCAATTCGAAAGCGAACGGAGCATGAAATATTTGGTTATACATTTAAACCTGAATCCTATTATAACGCCATAATAGAGTGGATGAACCGACGCCATGGATGGAAAATGCAACGTAACTGGATTTCTTCCAGCCCGGGAGTGGTAGCCGGGATAACCCTCGCCATCGAAACTTTTTCAAATCCGGGCGATAAGGTGATCGTGCAGCCTCCGGTGTATTTCCCATTCTTTGAATCTGTAAAAGGAACAGGAAGAGTGCTTGTGGAAAATCCTCTGAAACAGATCAATAATCGGTATACGTTTGATTTTGACGACCTAAAGGCAAAGATCGATAAAAATACCAAATTGTTGTTGTTATGTAACCCTCAAAACCCTGGTGGCACTGTCTGGAAAAAAAATGAACTGGAAAAACTTGCCGAAATTTGCCTGGAAAATAATATCATGGTTATATCCGATGAAATCCATTCCGATTTGATTTTTAAAGGGAATAAACATATCCCTTATGCAACTCTTTCTGATGAAGCAGCAAACCATTGCTTGATTTGTATGGCACCCAGCAAAACATTCAATGTGGCTGGTTTGTCCTCATCACTCGTTATCATTCCCAATAAAAAATTGTTTGCTAACTATGAAAAGGCACTCGGTATAGGACATCTGGGGATGGGTAATATTTTTGGAACAGTTGCACTGGAAGCTGCCTATTCACTTGGCGATGACTGGCTGGAGCAATTATTGGAATACCTGTGGAATAACTACTTGTTGCTGGAATATTTTTTCAGAGAATACCTCCCCAAAGTGAAAGTAATGAAACCAGAAGCAACGTATTTGGTTTGGCTCGATTTTAGGGAATATGGCTTGAACGATATGGATCTTAATCAATTCATGGTGAAACAGGCCAAAGTCGGTTTAAATAATGGAGCCCGATTTGGAACAGGTGGAGACGGTTGGATGCGACTGAATATCGGATGCCCTCGGGTAATTCTACAGGAAGGACTGGAGAGAATAAAAACAGCATTTAGAAACAGATTATAATCAGTTCATCGGAGGATTATTTTTTTGTGTATCTGTAAACCATGTGCTTCTATTTCAATAATGTATATACCCCGGCTATACCCATTTGTTGAAATCGTTTCCAGATGTATGCCGGAATAACTATCCCCTTCTTTTGTATGAATAAGCTGGCCATCAACCGAAAGTAGCTTAATCTTAAAATGGCCAGCGAAGTTTTCAAACTTAACTTGCACAAACTCGTCAGCTGGATTGGGATATACAACTACTTGTAATTCATGTTCTGGTAAGGTTGTATTACTGTTTCCCGGAAGAGAATCTCTAACTGTAAGATGTATTGTTACCAACGAATCACAACCAAATCGATTTGTTAGCATCTCAGAAAATATGCCTGTGTCACGATAGACTGTCGATCCCACTTTTATACTATCCCCTTCGATGATTTCTTTTACAATAAGAGTATCGCTTTGTGGTAACATCTGCAGATACAGGATGACCAGGGAGTCGCAGCCGTCCTGGTTGGTGAACCAGGTTTCATACACACCGGCTTCGTCGAATTCATTCGAGTCAACGGGATAGTGTTCCCCGGGGCATATCTGAGCAAACAGGGAGGTTGTATCGGAAGGATTTACGGTCAGGTTGAGGGTAACCGTTGAATCACAGCCAAACCGATTGGCAAGCACAGCCTGATACAC
>JAQVON010000019.1:14932-54726 GCA_028702595.1 Mariniphaga sp.
TATCGGAAGGATTTACGGTCAGGTTGAGGGTAACCGTTGAATCACAGCCAAACCGATTGGCAAGCACAGCCTGATACACACCGGAGCTTGAATAGGCCACACCATCGAGGAAATAGCTGTCTCCCTGACAAATTTCCACATCGATCAGGGTATCGCTTTGTGGTAACATCTGCAGATACAGGATGACCAGGGAGTCGCAGCCGTCCTGGTTGGTGAACCAGGTTTCATACACACCGGCTTCGTCGAATTCATTCGAGCCAACGGGATAGTGTTCCCCGGGGCATATCTGAGCAAACAGGGAGGTTGTATCGGAAGGATTTACGGTCAGGTTGAGGGTAACCGTTGAATCACAGCCAAACCGATTGGCAAGCACAGCCTGATACACACCGGAGCTTGAATAGGCCACACCATCGAGGAAATAGCTGTCTCCCTGGCAAATTTCCACATCGATCAGGGTATCGCTTTGTGGTAACATTTGAAGATGGAGGATGACCAGGGAGTCGCAGCCATTACTGCTTGTGAAGTTGAAATGGTATTCATCTTCTGTCAGGTAGTAATTGTCCTGAAAGAAAATGCTATCCCCTTCGCATATATATTCATAAAAAGTAGTAGTAATTTCCTGACAATACGGGATTTGCTGATGGGTGAAAACAAAGCGATTGTCGTTTTCATCTACTTCATCCACTTCGTCTTCATAGTCAATAATGAAACCTGCATAATAAATACCATAGGGTAATTCGAAATTGTTTTGAGATAAATCGACTGTTATGCTTATCAGTGCTGATTGCCCACTGTTCAGAATTTCAACGGAGTCATTAGCAACTTCGAAGTCAGAAGGAGTAATTATTTGGTCATCAGACAAGAAATATCCAATTTTATGATCCCTGGCACTTGAGTTTCCATTATTCACTACCTCCAGTTCAATGGTAAGCAAATGATCCTGGACTGATAGATAATTTTTTGTGGGATTATACGTTAGATTTGGAAGCGAATTATGCGTAATTTGTTGCATATCAAATGAATATTCATTATCGTTCTCATCTGTTTCAGCGACAGTATTTAGATAATCAATTGAATAACCAACGAAATAATTTCCTAATGGGAGGGAGGGGATTGCAGAAATATCATTTGAAAAAGTTACATCCATGAATGAATGTGCGGGGATTGCGGGGATATGTATAGTACCTGCCGGTATTCCTGAAGTTGCGGGTAAGGTTTCAGATATGTAAAATGCCATACTGCAAGAATCTGAAGGATCATTTCCGTTATTTTCAATGCGCATTTGCACAGCAAATTCAGTTCCGGATATTTCCATATGATTTTCAGCAGGTAAAAAAGTAAGGTTAGGACCTGGCAGTTCTGGTGATGCCAGGGTAAAAGAAATTACAGATTCATTTAGTGAAATATTTTTCAGATTGATGCCGGTTAATTTCAGATCATATGTATTGGCATTGGGGTAGCTGTAATCATCAAAAACTGTATTTTGGGAATTACCCGGGAAAACATCTCCCCCATCCCCCATATTTTTATTTCTATCGAGGTGATCAAGTCCGTCAGCTTCTTCCAGGTCGACCATTTTATTATATTCGTAATCATTATTTGATCTATTCGTATTAATATGAAAAATGGCGAGGCCTGATCCAGGCAGAGCAGCATTAAATCCGGTTTTATATTTATTTTCAAGCAGGAAATATTCGTTTGAATTTGGGGTAAGTATTTTGTAGCATTCAGATGAAGTGGCTGCCGGATTAAGGAAGTAATCCTTCAGATAACTCTCGGTTATAGGCCAGGGAATGACCACAGGAGAAATCCATTCCATTTCTTGTCGGCACCATGCTGACATCAGGGCAGGAGTTTTTTCTTCGTTAAGCCACAATCCATATGACATAAGACACCAGTCTCCCAGTCCTTTTGAAGAGTTGTCCCTGTCGTAAAGGTCGGGTAATCCCAGAGCATGCCCAAATTCATGACAAAATACACCAATTCCGACCATGCCGTATGTTCTGGTTTCCGGTTGGATAATATAGTCCTGAATGGAAACATTATCATAATATATTGGTTCCAGCAGGTTCCAGCTGTGTGACCAGATGTATTGGGTTTGGGAACCTTCTTCTGCACCCGGGCCAGAGTGTACAATCATCAGGTTATCGATAATTCCATCGTTATCGTTGTCGTATAAGGAGAAGTCAACTCCTGCATTTTCAGCAGCATGGATTGCTTCAATTACCAGTAATCTTGATCGGTTGGCTCCGTTTTTGTCACCATAATATTCATAATTGTTTGAAGCCATAAACCATCCATATACATCGGTTGTGATATCCAGGTTATTGTTGGAGCTTTCCAGGTAGTAATCTCTGAATGATCCTGTTCCATTGTATTCAGGTTCATTCAGCAATCTGTCAAATTCAACCGGGTCAGTGGTAGCCGGAAGATCGGGATATTCAATAAGCAGAAGAATGTTTTTTCGGACTCCTGATGAAGGGTAATTTTTAGGTGCGTAGGCTGATTTGAGAAATACATCCTGTATTTCTATTCCAGGACTCAGATTTTTAGGTATTTCTGTCAGCTGCCTGATAACCTGTGGTGTACGTTCATGTTCATTTCTGGCCGTTATTCCTGACGGTTTGATTTTACCGCTAACATCTGTTGTCGCAAATTCATAATCCCCTTTTTGGTTTTGTATAACAGTGTATCCATCTAATGTGACGGGATAGTGCATGTTTTTATTTCCTTTGGCCAGCAAGGTTAATTTGGTGCCATCGGATTGTATGACATCAACGGGATAAGGGGAGGCGGGTACAAATGAAATTTGCCCTGATACTGCGATATGGATCAGAAGAAGTATGAGTGGCCATATGTTTTTAAAGAATAGCATAGCAGAAATTGCGGCAATATAATCATTTTGTTTTATTGAACTGATTTTGTCCTAAAGGTTTATCAAAAAGGGTCTGTTTCATTAAAATGTTGTTCGATCCATTGTATTGTCTGTTCTATATCCTGGTCTTCCATGCATCGGAAATGTTTTTTAGGGCATTTTTTGTATCCGAGTTTTGAACAGGGTCTGCACCTGAGGCCATTTACCTCCATCATGAGAGAATTGGGATGAGCCAGGTAAGGGGTCATCCCAAATGCAGGCACTGTATTGCCCCAGAATGAAAGTATTTTTTTCCGGAAGGCTGCAGCTATATGCATTAGTCCAGTATCATTAGCCAGTACTATTTTAGCCTCTTTTACCAGGCTGGCCGATTGGTTCAGGTTGATTTTCCCGGTTAGGTCCACTATGTTTCCTTTTGACATGGAAACAATCTTTTCACCGGCTTCCTGTTCGGTTTTTCCTCCTAAAAGAATTACCGGGTAATCGATTCTATTACAAATTTCAACTACCTTGTATACCGGTAGTTTTTTGGTTTCCCAGGTGGCAGAGATAACAAAAGCAACATATCCGTTTTGAAATTTTTCTGGCAGGTTTTTGATTGGAAATGTTGCATTTTCCGGAATAAAAAAATCGAGACCCCGACCGTCATTTTTTACTTCAAAGAATTGAAGAGTTTCGAGGTAGCGATCGACAATATGTTTTTGCGGAAGTCGGTTAATATGGAAATTTACCATCAGGTATTTTTCAACATTCAGCTTATTAAATGTGAAAGCAGGAATTTTTAGTCTGTTTTTAATCCGGGCAGTTCGTATATTATGATGCAGGTCGATTATGTAATCGAAATTTTCTTTCTGCAGTCTTTCTGTTAATTCACTTAAGCTGTCGTTAAGAACGTGTACTTTGTGTATATAGGGATTATGCGCAACCAGACCGGCATATTTTTTTTTGGTAACAAAGTGAATTTCGGCTTCTTTTACTTGATTTTTTAAGCAGCGCACAACGGGCGAAGTTAGAACAATATCGCCAATGGAGCTAAATCGTATGATCAGGTATTTAATTTTCAAGCTGATTCGAGTAATACTATGATATGATTGTTTTTATTTTCAACCAATCCGCCATTCACCGAAAAGGTAAGTTCCCTGTTGTTTTCGTCAATAATTCTGATTGTTCCCTTTCCCAGTGTCGATATTATGGGTGCATGGTTCGTTAGAATTTCAAACGTTCCTTTACTTCCGGGAATTCTTACACGGTTAACTTCTCCTTCATATATAATTTTATTTGGTGTAATAATTTCGAGTACCATGGCTGACAGATTTATTTTAGCTCCGGGCGATTAACTGTTCTCCTTTTTCAATCGCTTCTTCAATTGTTCCGACCAGGTTAAAAGCGTTTTCCGGATATTTATCCAGTTCGCCATTCAGAATCATATTAAAACCTTTGATTGTATCCTCTATGGATACGAGTTTTCCCTCTAGTCCGGTAAATTGTGAAGCCACAAAAAATGGTTGGGATAGGAATCGCTGTACACGTCTGGCGCGATGCACAACCAGCTTATCTTCTTCCGAAAGTTCATCCATTCCAAGGATGGCAATAATATCCTGCAGATCTTTATACCGTTGCAGCAGCTGCATGACATTTCGTGCACAGCTATAGTGTTCTTCTCCCACAATTTCAGGAGTCAGAATCCGGGAGGTAGAATCGAGAGGATCCACAGCAGGGTAAATGCCTAATTCAACAATTTTTCTACTTAATACAGTCGTTGCGTCGAGGTGGGAAAAGGTTGTTGCCGGAGCCGGGTCGGTCAGGTCATCCGCAGGCACATATACTGCCTGTACCGATGTAATGGAACCAAATTGTGTTGAAGTAATCCTTTCCTGCATATTTCCCATTTCAGTGGCAAGAGTGGGTTGATACCCCACAGCTGAAGGCATTCTGCCAAGAAGAGCCGATACTTCAGAACCGGCTTGGGTAAAACGGAAAACGTTATCGATAAAAAACAGAATATCACGACCCTCACCTGATCCGGAGCTGCCATCACGTAAACTTTCGGCAATGGCTAAGCCGGAAAGTGCAACTCGTGCACGTGCACCCGGAGGCTCATTCATTTGTCCAAAAACCATAGCAAGCTTCGATTTTTGAACCCTTTCCATATCTACTTTTGAAAGATCCCAGCTGCCCTGTTCCATCGATTCAAGAAATGCATCACCGTAATCAACAATCCTGGCTTCGATCATTTCACGCAACAGGTCGTTCCCCTCCCGGGTTCGCTCACCTACTCCGGCAAATACAGATAAACCGCTGTGTGCCAATGCAATGTTGTTGATAAGCTCCTGGATTAATACTGTTTTACCTACTCCAGCACCCCCGAACAATCCAATTTTACCTCCTTTCGCATAAGGCTCAATCAGGTCAATCACCTTAATTCCTGTATATAAAACTTCAGTTTCAGTAATTAAGTCCTCATATTTGGGAGGATCATTATGAATCTTAAATCCATTTTTTGGTAATTGGTCCAACCCGTCAACCGAGTCACCTGTAACATTGAGTAATCGCCCCAGGGCAATCTCTCCTTTGGGCATAACTATGGGTTTTCCCGTGGTACGCACCTCCATACCACGTTTCAGACCATCGGTTGAATCCATGGCAATGCACCGTATCGTATTCTCACCAATGTGCTGTTGACATTCAATGATCAAACCAGTATGGTTCTCCCGGATAATCTCCAGTGCATCATAAATAGAGGGAAGCACACTGGCTTCGCCGTCAAAACTAACATCAACCACCGGGCCGATTACCTGAATTATTTTCCCTATGCTTGCCTTCATTTGTAAATTGAATTAGAAATACGGTATAAGATACCGATAATTATTGGCCGGACAAATTTATGGAAGTTTTAATTCTTCGTAACCTGAACTGCTATAAATTTTAAAAAATATAAAAAAACCTCAGGTTATCCTATCCTGCCCTATTCCTAAATTGAAAAAATTATAAGGGTGGGTTACTCTATTTTTTTCTTCCCAACATTTTTTTTGTCAGAAGGTTCAGAGGCTCTTTTCGTAATTCATTTACCGGAATGCTGTCAAATATTTTTTCAGCAGTACGAATAAAGTATTCAATTTTCTTTTCTGTCAGGTCAGCAATTCCCAGCTGTTGATAAATTTCGGTGACGGCATTAATTTTTTTATCTGCATTGAAATCAGTGCCATGCAGCCAGGATACAAGTCTTTTTTTTACATCTCCGGTGGCATTTTCGAGTGCTTTAACCAGCAAGTATGTTTTTTTATTAGCCAGAATATCTCCTCCGATTTTTTTGCCAAAATTTTTCTGATTTCCGAAGGTATCCAGCCAGTCGTCCTGCAACTGAAATGCCATACCGAGGTTCATTCCAAACTGGTACAACTGATTGGCTGTTTCATCAGAAATTTCTGCCAGTAACGCTCCTGCTTTCAGGCTGCATCCAAGAAGAACTGCTGTTTTTAACCGGATCATTTTCAGGTATTCATTTTCTGAAACTTCTGACCGGTTTTCAAAATCCATATCATATTGCTGGCCTTCACAAACCTCAAGGGCTGTTTCGGTAAACAGGCTTAGCATTTCCGGCATATTCCCGGAGCGGCATTCCATCAGGTATTGGTAGGAGATAAATGCCATCGCGTCACCTGAGAGAATCGCATTATTCTCACTGAATTTAATATGGGCTGCAGGCATGTTCCTTCTTACTTCTGCTTTGTCCATTATATCGTCGTGCAGCAGGGTAAAGTTGTGAAAGACCTCGACTGCCAGTGCAGCAGGAAGGGCTTTTTCCACGTCATCACTAAAAAGGTTATAGGCCATAAGCAGAAGTGCAGGCCTCAGTCTTTTTCCTCCAACCTCCAATGTGTAATTAACCGGAGCATAGAGTTCTGCCGGCTTCCGGGAAGCTAACCGTGTCATCCGGCGTGCCATTTCTCCGTTTATCAGGAGCTGTAATTCATCGAATGTGTACATGGCTTATGTATTATTATTTTCTTTTATTTTCAACTCTTCCAGTTCAATATCTTCTTCTTCGTTGTAAATATGTAATAAAGGTTCCCGGAATGCCCGGGTGGTTATCAACCGGTCGAGGCCGGTAAGCAACGAAGGTAATAAAATAAGGTTGGAAGTTACTGCTATTAATAAAGTGAGCGAAACCAATACACCCATTGCTACTGTTCCTCCAAATCCCGACAATGAAAACATGCCAAATCCGAAAAAGAGAACAACCGATGTATAGAGCATACTTACCCCGGTTTCCTTTAATGAAAGCACTACCGAACGCCTGATATCCCAACCGGTTGTTTTGAGTTCCTGCCTGTACTTGGCTAAAAAATGTATGGTGTTGTCCACAGAAATACCAAATGCAATACTAAAAACCAGAATGGTTGATGCTTTGATTGGTATCCCGGTAAAACCCATGATAGCAGCTGTGAATATTAATGGAATAATATTGGGAGTCAGTGATAAAATCACCATACGCCAGGAGGAAAACATGACCGCCATGAAGACTGAAATCAGGAAAATGGCCAGTCCCAAACTGGTAAAAAGATTTTTAAGCAAATACTGAGTTCCTTTAAAGGAGGTAACACTGGAGCCGGTTACCGTAACGTCGAAATTTTCGGAGGTGAATATGGAATCGATATCGGCATTAAATCGCGTGTACAAACTATCCATCCGGTTGGTTCCAACATCATGCATCCTGATGCTTATCCGGGTAATTTGTCGTGTGCTGTCGATAAAGGAATGGATAAGTTTCTCCTCACCACCCTTTAAGGAAGCATATTGAAGAATAAAATTTTTTTCATGGTTGTTGGGCAGGTTATAATAGTTTTCATTTCCGTTATAAAATGCCTGTTTTGAAAACTTCAGAAGGTTTAACATCGACAGGGATGGCGATAACTCAGGATATTGAGCCAACCGGTGTTCCAGCTGATCTAATTTTTTAAAGGTGGATAGCTGCATAACTCCACCCGGACGACGGGTGTCAATCATAATTTCAAGTGGCATCAACCCGTCGAAATTAGATTCAAAAAATTTCAGGTCTTTATATATTGGATCACTTTCCGGAATGTCATCCACCATATATCCTGAGCTTTTGATCAGTGATATTCCGTATATCCCAATGACAATAATTCCTGTAGCTGATAGATATACTGTTTTCCGGTGATATTTCGTTATAAAAATGAGCTTGTTGATAACCTTCTTTATGAGTTTGTTATTCAGGTGTTTTACATGTCGGTTGGATGGAGGCTCAATAAAGCTGAAAATGATGGGTATTAACATCAAAGAAATCAGAAATAACCCCATGATACTTAGAGAAGCAACAACTCCAAACTGTTTCAGAATGTCACTTTTTACGGTGATAAAGGTAGCGAATCCTATAGCAGTAGTAAGGTTGGTAAGAAATGTCGCATTTCCTATCTTTACGATTACACGCATAAGGGCCTTTATTTTATTTCCGTGCTGTACATACTCATGATGAAATTTATTTAACATGTATATGCTGTTCGGAATTCCGATAACAATGAGCAACGGGGGAATCATCCCGGTGAGCAGGGTTATTTTAAAATTCATGAGCGACAAGGTTCCCAAAGCCCATACTACTCCGGTTAAAACGATAACTACCGGGAAAAAAACAGCTTTAAAAGATCGGAATAACAAAAACAGAACAAGAATACACATGGCCAATGCCAGGGCACTGAATAGGTATATTTCATTTTTAATTTGAATTGAGTTGATTACCCGGATATAAGGCAGGCCCGAATAGTGTAAATCAATTTGTTGTTCTTCTTCAAAACGATGAGCTATTTTTTGTATGGATTTGACCAAATTTTCCCTGGCTTTTGAATGCATTTTGTCCTTGTTTACAGTAATCGCCAGTAAATAGGTGTGATTTTCCGGATGATAAACAAGCTTTCGGTAAAAGGGCAGGGTTCTGAATAAGGCCACTTGCTGATCTAATTCCTGCTGCGACGACAGGGTGTCAGGAAATAGGTTCTCAAGTTTGAAACGACGTTCTTCGGAATCCTTGACCAGGTTATAGGCATTGGAAACCGATAATAGGTCTTCTACTCCATTGATTCCGGAGAGCTCATGGCAAAACTGTTCCCATTTTTTAAAACGGTCAATCTGAAAAAATGAGGAATCCTGGATGCCAATAATAATTAAATTACCTTCTTCTCCAAAAGTTTCAACAAATCGTTGATAATCCACGTAGGCAGGATCTTTTTTAGGGAGAAGGGAAGCATAATCGTATGACATTTCAACTTTACGGGCATGGTAGCTCATAAACAGTGTGATGATCGTAAGAATACTGATTATGAGAATTTTATTTCTGAGGATGATACTAGAAAGCTTAAGCCACATATATTGCAAATAATGTAAGAAAATGCGAAAATAAAAGAAATATTCGGAAAATGAATGAATACAAGTTGGTAGAGACGTTACAATTGAAATTTCCTATATTTGCATATTTTTTTAGAAGTAGCGTTGAATAAGGCTTTGTATATGAGTAGTAAATTTCAGGAATATAAACAGTTAGATCTTTCTCAAATCAATAAAGAGGTATTAAAATGGTGGGAAGAAGATGATACCTTTCATAAAAGTATTTCTACCCGTGAAGGGCATCCTGCCTTTATTTTTTATGAAGGACCACCATCCGCTAATGGTATGCCAGGGATTCACCATGTGATTGCCCGGACGATCAAGGATATTTTTTGTCGCTATAAAACCATGAAGGGATTTCGCGTGCACCGCAAAGCCGGGTGGGATACACACGGTCTGCCCGTAGAGCTGAGCGTGGAGAAATCTCTGAATATTACAAAGGAAGATATCGGGAAGAAGATTACTGTTGAAGAGTATAATAAATCGTGCCGCAGGGAGGTCATGAAATATACCCTTGAGTGGGAAGAGCTCACCCGGATTATGGGATACTGGGTAAATATGGATGATCCGTACATTACCTACGATAACCAGTATATTGAAACGGTATGGTGGCTGTTGAAACAAATTTATAATCAGGGTTTGTTATATAAGGGATATACCATCCAACCCTATTCACCTGCTGCCGGAACAGGACTTAGTTCTCATGAACTGAATCAGCCGGGATGTTACCGCGACGTGAAAGACACTACTATTATTGCACAGTTTAAGGCAATCCGTAACGAAAAATCGGAGTTCCTGTTTCAGCAAGTGAATACTGATCTGTATTTTTTAGCCTGGACTACCACTCCCTGGACTCTTCCCTCCAATACCGCCCTGGCTGTTGGACCGCAAATCGTATATGTGAAAGTAAGAACTTTCAATCCTTATACAGGGCTGCCTGCTACACTCATACTTGCAAAAGAATTGCTGCATATTTACTTCAGTCCTGAAAATGAGGATATCCCTTTTGCAGATTATCAGCAGGGAGATAAAAGATTACCGTATAAAATACTGTCTGAATATAAGGGAAATGAGCTTGCAGGAGTGCAATATGAGCAGCTGGTTGAATGGGTAAAACCAAAAGGGAAAGCCTTTGAAGTGATCACAGGGGATTTTGTAACCATTGAGGATGGTACTGGCATTGTACATATTGCTCCTACATTTGGTGCTGATGATGACCGGGTGGCCCGGCAGAACGGAATTTCACCTCTGATCGTGGAAGACACCGATGGTAAAACACAGGCTTTAGTAGATCGTAAGGGCAGGTTCTTTCTTATTTCTGAAATGTCTCAGTCGTTTGTAAAAGAATACGTGAATACTGAAAAATTTCATGAATACTCCGGCCGGTATGTGAAGAACGATTACAGTGAGAAACTAACAGAAGATGATCCCTCTGTGGATGTTGACCTTGCAGTAATGCTGAAGGGGGAAAATAAGGCTTTCAGGATAGAAAAGCATGTACATAACTATCCGCATTGCTGGCGAACTGATAAACCAGTGTTATATTATCCGCTTGATTCCTGGTTTATCAAAACTACGGCAGTAAAAAATCGAATGGTGGAACTGAATAATACCATTAACTGGAAACCTGAATCAACGGGAACGGGACGTTTTGGGAACTGGCTGGAGAACCTGGTCGACTGGAACCTGAGCCGGTCCAGGTTCTGGGGAACACCTCTCCCTATTTGGCGTACAGAGGATGGCTCAGAGGAACTCTGTATAGGGAGCATGGAAGAATTGATAGCAGAAATTGAAAAGGCTGTCCAGAAAGGATTTATGACCGAGAATCCTTATGAAAAGTTCATCCCGGGAAGCTTTTCAAAAGATAACTATGAAAATATTGACCTGCATAAACCTTATATCGATAAGGTTATATTGGTTTCTTCTTCAGGAAAAAAGATGTTCCGCGAGCCCGACCTGATCGACGTATGGTTCGACTCAGGCGCAATGCCTTATGCACAGCATCATTATCCGTTTAATCCTATGTTTAACGGAAAAGGATGGGGGGTAGCTCCATTATTTCCTGCCGACTTTATTGCCGAGGGAGTGGATCAAACCCGGGGTTGGTTTTTTACATTACATGCCATTGCTACCATGGTGAGTAACTCAGTTGCGTTTAAAAATATTATTTCCAACGGACTGGTGCTCGATAAAAATGGCAACAAAATGTCGAAGCGACTGGGGAATGCCGTCGACCCGTTTAAAACCATAGAAAAATATGGATCCGACCCTCTGCGTTGGTACATGATTACCAACGCACAACCCTGGGATAACCTGAAGTTTGATATGGATGGTGTTGAGGAAGTATTACGGAAGTTTTTTGGAACTTTATACAACACCTATAGCTTCTTTGCCCTTTATGCAAATGTTGATAACTTCCGGTTTGTAGAGGAAGAAATTCCGGTATCCCAACGCTCAGAACTTGACCGGTGGATCATTTCACTGCTGAACTCCCTGGTGAAAGAAGTTGGCGAAAGTTATGAGAATTATGAACCTACACGGGCAGGAAGAGCAATTTCGGAATTTGTAACCGAAAACCTGAGCAACTGGTTTGTACGGCTGAGCCGAAAAAGATATTGGGGGGGTGAATACTCCACCGATAAAATTTCTGCCTACCAAACTCTCTATACCTGTTTGGTTACAGTAGCAAAATTGATGGCTCCTATTGCTCCTTTTTATGCCGACCTGCTATTCACCGACCTGAATAAAACAACCGGCAGAGAAACGGATCAAAGTGTCCACCTGATCTCATTTCCTACATACAACCAGGAATTGATTGATCAGGATCTGGAAGAGAAAATGGCCATTGCACAGAAAGCATCCTCCATGATTCTTGCCCTCCGCCGGAAAGAAAAACTAAAAGTCCGTCAGCCATTGGCAAAAATTATGGTTCCGGTACTGAATTCTCATTTCCGGGAACAGTTTGAAGCAGTAAAAGATATCATCCTTGCTGAAGTAAATGTGAAAGAACTAAAATTTCTGACCGATACTGCAGGAATCATCCGGAAAAAAATAAAACCAAACTTCAAAACTCTGGGGCCTAAATACGGAAAGCTGATGAAAGCAATTGCAGGTGTCATTGCCGGATTCGACCAACAGAAAATTGCAGAACTGGAGAATTCCAACTTCCTGGAAATGGAAGTGGACAACCAGAAAATATCCATTACCCGCGAAGATGTGGAAATCTTCACTGAAGATATTCCTGGATGGACAGTAGCTACCGAAGGACAATTGACTATCGCCCTCGATATAGATGTCACCGAAGAACTTAAACTGGAAGGAATTGCCCGTGAATTTATCAATAAAATTCAGAATATTAGAAAAGAGAGTGGTTTTGAAGTAACTGACCGAATTAAATTGGTCATTGGAAAGCATGATGGCATAAATGATGCAGTACTGCATTATAAAGACTATATTTGTACTCAAACTCTTGCTGTTGACCTTCAGCTGGTTGAAAAACCAGACCGCGAAACAGCCAGAGAGGTTGAAATTGACAGGGATGTTTTTGTTCTGATAGGTGTGGCGAAACAATAAGAGGATATGTTTTAAGACCTAAAAAGAAAAAGAAATAATTACTATTTTCGGCAAAATTACTTGGAGAGAAAACAAATTTAAATCCTGTAGTTATGGGAGAAAAAAACAGATATTCAGATGAGGAGTTGAAGGAATTCAAACAGATCATTCTTGAGAAACTAAAAAAAGCTCAGGACGATTATGAAATGTATAAAAGTTCCATAACTCATGGCGACGGGAATGACACACAAGATACCTCGCCTACATTTAAGGTTCTGGAAGAAGGTGCTGCCACGCTTTCAAAGGAAGAAGCAGGAAAACTTGCACAACGACAGCTAAAGTTTATTCAACACCTGCAAGCAGCTTTGGTACGAATTGAGAATAAAACATATGGCATCTGTCGCGAAACAGGAAAGCTCATTTCTAAAGAACGTTTACGCGCTGTGCCGCATGCCACATTGAGCATCGATGCCAAAAAAAACCTGGGTTGATGGATAAAAATGAAAAATTTCTAACTACCCGGATTTTTTCTTTTGCGAAAATTTCCGGGAGTTTTTTTTAACAGATGATGAAACGAGCATGATTTGAATGAAGGACAAATGAGGAATGACGAATTACGAGTGCCGAAATGAACTTGCAAATTCTGTCCAACACCATTAAAACAAACGATGATGTCAGGACAATGCCTTTAAACTTAATGATAAGAATGAGGAAAATACCTTAGAAAGCGATTAATTTTAATGAGATGAATAACCGGTTAAAAAAGTTAATTTTTATTATTGTTTCTATACTTGCTGTTGATCAATGGTTAAAGGTATGGATAAAAACAAATCTTTCACTAGGAGAAGAAATTGTTGTATTTAAAAATTGGTTTATAATTCATTTTGTTGAAAACAACGGGATGGCTTTTGGTTTTGAGTTTGCCGGAGAAAATGGCAAGCTTTTTTTAAGCATCTTTCGTATCTTAGCCGTTGTGGTTATTGGTTGGTACCTTTTCCGATTAACTGCACATAAAAATTTAGCATTTGGATTTTTAGTCTGTATTGCACTTATCTTCTCGGGAGCTATTGGAAATATCATCGACAGCTTATTTTACGGATTGATATTTAACCACAGTTATGGTCAGGTAGCCGAATTTTTACCCGAGGGAGGGGGCTATGCTTCCTTTTTACATGGGAGAGTGGTTGATATGTTTTATTTTCCCATCATTCAGTGCCAGTTGCCCAACTGGATTCCGTTTGTAGGGGGTAATGATTTTGTATTTTTCCGACCGGTTTTTAACATCGCCGACTCATCCATTACCGTTGGAATTTTTTCTATTCTGCTTTTTTATAGAAAACAACTTCATATATTGGAAAAAGAAACCCATAAAGCGGAAAACGAAGAACAAACCTTGAAAGAAAAAGAGGAAATTTTGTCAACTGAAGTGGATTGATAAGGTTCTTGAACTGTAATCCCTCTCGTTTTCCTGTAATTTGTTTTATCTTTGCAAAGAACTGCAAGTTATGAAGAATCAATTGGTTATTTACAATACTTTAACCCGGAAGAAGGAACTTTTTATTCCGGTTGTTGACGGGAGAGCAGGACTTTATGTTTGCGGCCCAACTGTATACAGCGATACTCACCTGGGGCATGCCCGTCCGAATATTACATTCGACATCCTTTTTCGCTACCTGACATTTCTGGGGTATAAAGTCAGGTACGTCCGCAACATTACCGATGTGGGTCACCTGGAAAATGAAAGCACTGAATCAGGAGATGATAAAATTTTAAAGAAGGCGCGGTTGGAGCAACTTGAACCCATGGAAGTGGCTCAGAAATATATGAATAACTTCCACCGGAATATGCAGCAGCTGAATGTGTTGCCTCCCAGCATTGAACCCCGTGCCTCCGGGCATATCCTGGAACAGCAGCATCTGGTGGAATCGATCCTGCAGAATGGATATGCATATGAAGTGAATGGATCGGTATATTTCGACGTGGAAAAGTATAACCAGAAATTCAGGTATGGGAAACTTTCCGGCAGAAACCTCGACGATATAAAAACCAATACCCGGCAGTTGGAAGGCCAGAGTGAAAAGAGAAATTCTTTCGATTTTGCCCTCTGGAAGAAAGCTTCTCCCGATCATATCATGCAATGGCCTTCTAAATGGAGCTACGGATTTCCAGGCTGGCACCTCGAGTGTTCCGCCATGAGCATGAAATACCTGGGTGACATTTTCGATATCCATGGCGGTGGAATGGACCTGGCATTTCCGCATCATGAGTGCGAAATTGCCCAATCAACTGCCAGCAGAGGAAAAGAATCAGTCAGGTACTGGATGCATAATAACATGATTACCATTCAGGGTCAAAAAATGGCACGCTCACTGGGAAATTTTATTACCCTCGATGAGCTGTTTTCAGGAAATCATCATTTACTCGAAAAGGCATTTTCTCCTATGACCATCCGGTTTTTTATTCTGCAAGCTCACTATCGTAGTACAATCGATTTTTCAAATGAAGCATTGCTGGCAGCAGAAAAAGGATTGGAAAAGCTCTTGAATGCAGTTGGTTTGTTAGATAAATTGCCTGCTTCAACTGAGTCGTCTTGTAATATTACCGAACTTAAGGAAAAGACTTTCGCTGCCCTGAATGATGATTTGAATAGCCCTGTGGCTATTGCCCACCTGTTTGAAGGAGTAAAAATAATCAACTCCATTCAAGCAGGAACTGAGAAATTAACTTCTGCAGATATCGATGAACTGAACTCATTTTTTAAAACCGTGGTTTTTGATATTCTGGGATTAATTCCGGAAGAATCAGCCGGAGGAGAGAAAAAAAATGAACTGTTGAATGAGATGATCCATTTAATCCTTACCCTCCGAATGGAAGCCAAAGCACGGAAAGACTGGGCTGCAGCTGATCGGATCCGTGATAAATTAATTGCTCTGGGAATCGAAATTAAAGATACAAAAGATGGATTTGAATGGACACTACGATAGAAACAAGGTGTGCCTTCTCTTTATATGAAACTGGGAAAAATTAAATCATATGTTTTCAGGAATTATTGAAGAATTTGGTATTGTAACTGCAATTGTCAGGGAAAAGGACAATGTGCATTTTACACTGACCTGTTCGTTTGTGGATGAATTGAAAATTGATCAGAGCCTGTCACACAATGGAGTATGCCTGACCGTGGTAGCAGTAAACCGGCATGATCAGACATACAAAGTAACAGCCATCCGCGAAACATTATTGAAGTCGAACCTGGGATTGCTGGAAGTAGGTTCGAAAGTGAATCTCGAACGCAGCATGATGATGAATGGCCGGCTCGACGGACATATTGTCCAGGGTCATGTGGATCAAACAGCCAGATGCACCAAAGTGGAGGAAGCCGAGGGTAGTTGGTACTATGCCTTTGAATACGAGTTTGATAAGGATAAGGCCAGACAAGGATACATGACTGTTGAAAAAGGCTCGGTATCGGTTAATGGCGTAAGCCTGACAGTTGTCAATTCAAAAGATAATTCTTTTCAGGTTGCGATCATCCCGTTTACTTATGAGGTGACCAATTTTCATACTTTTAAGATAGGGACTGTTGTGAATCTAGAGTTCGACATCATTGGGAAGTATCTGAGCAAGTTGAACAGCTATTCGGAATGATTTATCCAACAGGCGAATATTCCTGTGTACATTTCGGATTTTACTTCTAATGAATCGATAAGGAAAAGAACAACAAATTCCTCACCAAAAGTTGGCTTTTGAGTATATAAATGCACATCAATGAGCGCGGCAGAACAATTTATTGAAGTCAGTGTTGTTCCCCGGGAATGGCGAATTCCGACTCGTCATTTTAATACGTAGTGGATTGAAAACCACTTACTTTCATTGCGAGCCGGAAACCGCATCTCCCTCATTTATTGATAAGCTTCAATTAAGATTTCCAGTATCTTTTTCCCGGCAACCGCCACGCTGGTTCCTGGTCCAAAGATTGCTACTGCACCGGCTTCGTATAGGTATTTATAGTCCTGGGAAGGGATAACACCTCCAACAATGACCATAATGTCATCGCGACCCAGTTTTTTCAGCTCTTCGATAACTGCCGGCACCAGTGTTTTATGCCCTGCGGCGAGGGATGAGACTCCCAGCACATGCACATCATTTTCCACTGCTTGTCTGGCTGCTTCTTCAGGTGTCTGAAACAGTGGTCCCATATCTACGTCAAATCCAAGGTCGGCATAACCTGTCGCTACTACCTTAGCGCCCCGGTCGTGACCATCCTGTCCCATTTTGGCAATCATGATACGTGGCTGGCGTCCTTCCATTCCGGCAAATTTTTCAACCAGCTCCTGTGCTTCCTGAAATTCCGATTTATTTTTTGCTTCTGATTTATACACGCCTTCAATTGTTCTGATTACTGCTTTATATCTTCCTGCCACTTTTTCGCAAGCCGATGAAATTTCTCCTAATGATGCCCGTTTTTTTGCTGCATCGATGGCCAGTTCCAGGAGGTTTCCTTTTCCTGTTTCTGCCGATTTCGTGATAGCATCCAAAGCTGCCTGTACCTCTTTTTCATTACGCTCATTGCGTAATTTTTTCAGCCTTTCAATTTGTGCCAGCCGGACCATTGTATTGTCGATGTCGAGGATATCGATGGGGTCTTCTTTTTCCAGCCGGTATTTATTTAGTCCGACAATTGTTTGAGTTCCACTGTCGATTTTCCCTTGTGCACGTGCTGCTGCTTCTTCAATACGCATTTTAGGCACCCCGGTTTCAATAGCTTTCGACATTCCTCCCAGTTTTTCCACTTCTTCAATCAGCTCCCAGCCTTTGCGGGCAAGTTCATGGGTTAATGATTCTATGTAGTATGAACCTGCCCAAGGATCGAGTGACCTACAGATTTCAGTTTCCATTTGCAGGTGTAGCTGGGTGTTCCGGGCAATTCTTGCAGAAAAGTCGGTAGGCAAAGCAATGGCTTCATCAAGTGCGTTGGTATGTAAACTTTGAGTATGTCCCAATACAGCAGCCATGGCTTCAATTGCGGTACGGCCTACATTATTGAATGGATCTTGCTCGGTAAGTGACCATCCTGAGGTCTGAGAATGGGTACGCAAGGCCATAGACTTGGGATTTTTAGGATGGAACTCCTTTACTATTTTTGCCCAAAGCATACGGGCAGCACGCATTTTAGCAATTTCCATGAAATGATTCATGCCAACGGCCCAGAAAAATGAGAGCCTGGGGGCAAAAGCATCTATGTCCAGGCCGGCTTTAATTCCTGTGCGCAGGTAATCTAATCCGTCGGCCAAAGTGTATGCCATCTCAATATCAGCTGTTGCTCCTGCTTCCTGCATGTGGTATCCGGAAATGGAAATGGAATTGAATTTCGGCATGTATTTCGAGGTGAACTCAAAAATATCGGCAATGATCTTCATGGAGAATTCGGGTGGGTAGATATAGGTATTACGCACCATAAATTCTTTCAGGATATCGTTTTGAATGGTTCCCGAAAGCTGCTCCAGCGTAGCACCCTGCTCCAGACCGGTAACGATGTAAAATGCCATGATAGGTAAAACCGCACCATTCATAGTCATGGATACTGACATTTTATCGAGCGGAATTTCATCGAACAGTATTTTCATGTCGAGGATGGAGTCAATGGCGACTCCTGCTTTTCCAACATCGCCCACCACGCGTGGGTGATCGGAGTCGTATCCGCGATGTGTCGCCAGGTCGAAGGCAACAGAAAGCCCCTTCTGGCCTGCTGCCAGGTTCCGGCGATAAAATGCATTGGATTCTTCTGCCGTTGAAAAACCGGCATACTGACGAATAGTCCACGGCCGCATAGCATACATCGCTGAATAGGGCCCCCGCAAAAAGGGAGGTAATCCGGCGGCATATTCCAGATGCTCCAACCCTTCCAGATCTTCTTTCGTGTATACCGGTTTTACCAGAATCCGCTCAGGTGTTAACCAGCTGGTGGCAGTGGATGTAGTCTTTTCAGCTGCATGTTTTAACCCGGAGGATTTGATGTTTATATTTTTAAAATTTGGTGTCATATGATTCCTTTTATAATATAACTATTTGTCATCGTGTCATGGTGTTTAAATATTCAGTTTTTGCTGATAGCCTTCTAACTCTTCCAGGATGTTGCTTTTCATATGGATGAAGTTGGTTATCCCTTTATTCTCCAGTTCCTGCCGGCATTCCGGATCCCCTGCAATAACCAGGATTTCCTTGTCGATCAGTTTAGTAATCTGTGGGGCCAGAGTAGTATACTCTTCGTCGGAGCTGCAAAGTACTATCACATCGGCATTTTTTATTCTGGCAGCTTTCAGTCCGTCCTCCACTGATAGATAACCATTATTGTCAATCACTTCGAATCCTGCTACGGCAAAGAAGTTGCAGCTAAATTGGGCACGAGCTTTACGCATCGTGAGGTTACCAACAGGCAACATAAAAACTACCGGGCGTTTATGCGTTTTTGTGTACTGATCTGTTTTGTACCGTAATGCTTCAAACGGTTGGGCCAAACGGTATGGTTTCAGGGTTTCCACTTCAGCTCCTGCTTCCGTGAGGTCGGTCGGTCTGAACACCCATTGGGGAATCAGCTCAGTTGCTGTTTCTGAAAAATTGGGGAACTGGTTTACTCCCAACAGGTTTTCACGACGAAGTGCCACAAGTGTATTTCGCTTGGCAGCCATGGTGTTGATTTCTTCTTGAATGAATCCTTCATTAAAGGCATGAATGAATCCTCCTTTATCCTGTACTTTCAAAAAGAGATCCCAGGCATGCTCTGCCAAAGATGAGGTGAGGGTTTCTATGTAATAGGATCCTGCTCCCGGATCGGCAACCTTGTTGAGGTGTGCCTCTTCCTTCAGGAGAATCTGTTGGTTGCGGGCAATTCGTTCCGAAAATTCATTGGTGTCACCAAAAATTGCATTGAAAGGCAATACTGTAACAGAATCAGCTCCTCCCAGCACAGCCGACATAGCCTCTGTCTGGGTACGCAGCATATTCACATAAGGATCGTATACTGTTTTGTTGATACTATTGGTTTCGCTATGGGCAATAAGTCTGGCCGATTGCTCACTTGCCGGCCCGAATGCCTGAACTATGTGCGACCAAAGGAAACGTGCAGCACGTAATTTGGCTATCTCCATGAAGTAATTGTTTCCTATGCCAAAATTAAACTTGATTTTCCCGGCAAGATCATCTATATCTAATCCTGCTTCAGTAAGTTTTGTGAGGTATTCAACACCCTGGGCGAGAGAAAAAGCCAACTCCTGAACCAGCGATGCACCACTGTTAGCAAACCACTTTCCATGAATGCCTACTACCCTGAACCGGGGAAGAGAAGCTGTCTTTTCAATCAGCACTTTTAATTCATCGAAGGCATTCGGTTTAAGCTTCCCTTTTAAAACAAATGAACCGATGGGATCAATGGGAAAGGAACCTGTTATTTTTGTTTTATCTACTTTGCTATTCAGAAGATACTCTGTAAAAGGCAGGGAACAATTACAGTTTTCACAGGGACAAACAAAATTTATTTCTACTGCTTCCAGAAGAATGTCTTTTAATAGAACAGCCAGATCATCTTTAGTGACTTTCGTGGCGCAATCGAAATAAAAACCCAGAGAATCAACTCCCTTACCTAAAATGTTCAAGGCTTTTTTATTGGCTTCTATAAAATCTTTCACAAAAATATCTTGCCGGATAGACCAGTCGTTGCCTGATTTCCTGTTGCCACGCACAAATGGAAATTTTCCCGGAAGAGCCTGATGGTGTTGAAGTTCTTCAAGATTTTCACTCCGATAGTACGGACGAACATGAATCCCTTCATAGGTTCTCCAAACCAGGGCTCTATGGTAATCTTTGCCTTTTAAATCGGCCAGTATTTTCGTTTCCCACTCAGTTGTTGTAACAGGTGGAAAACCGGAAAAGAGCTTTTGTTCTTTTTCTGTCATAAATGAATATTTTATGTATCAGGAGGCAAAATTAGCCGATTTAAAATATTGAACATCAGAATTCAGCTGGTTTTAGGAAATTGTTAAGAAAAATCATGAATTCATGGGCAATATTGCCAGGTTAGGTGACTTGAATGCAGGAATTATTTCGACTGGATTGGCCTCACTCTATGGATTATTTTAATGGTGTTCGACAGAATTCGCAAACTCATTTCGTCATCCGTCATTCGTCATTCATTCCAATCATGCTTATTCACTTCTCTTGCTGTTTATTATCGTCTTTGTTTTTTTAATAGCTGAATTTGATTTTGTTGTGTGGCCAGGTGCATACCCCGGCACATATGAAAGCAGTTCTTCAGCTTGTTCAATCTTAAAAGATTTCTTATTTCATCTGTTTAAATTTTATAATTAACTGTAAATAAACTAATTAAAAATTTGAGAACAGATGTAACCACTCCGTTCTCACATAAACTTTTTTAAACATTCTTTTTTGTGAAATTTTTGTTTTAAAAAGTTCATGTTCGTTTCATTTATTCTTCCGGATCAACTGATTTTTTTGGACGGATCAGAAGAACATTTTTGTTCCCTTGCTGTTTATTTCTATTTGATAAATTGTTTAAAACTGTTTAAAAGTGTTTAATAACTATTTTTTTTAACTTTTGGATGAATAGGAAAATAGTATCAACTTTCCGGAAAATATAGCTGTAAGAGCATTAAATGAAAATGTAAGCAAATGAAATGTATAGCTAATAATTTATGACGTTTATGCCATAGTTTTATTCAATTTTATAAGTTATTTATAAATTAATGTATCCTTAATCTGCGTAAAATGATAAAAAACTTTCTTTGTCGTGAATTGAGCTATTTGTTTAGATGTATTCAAAAAGGAAGAATAAATACGATTCATTTATATTCATTATTAATTCAAATCCGATTTTTATGAAAAAAACAATTTTGGTCACAGCGATTTTAGCTGTGTTTTTTTTATTTCCTCTGGCAATATTAGCCCAGGGGACCATTACCGGGAGGGTGCTTGACACCAGTTCTCAGGAGCCACTAATAGGAGCTACTGTTGTTTTGGAGGGTACTACCCGGGGAACGCCGACCAGTCTTGACGGAACGTTCTCTTTTCGTATTCCTGCCGGTGAGAATACCCTTGTGGTTTCGTTTATTGGATATATTACCCAAACCGTAGAAGTAAATGTCAGAAATAATGAGACTAAGGATTTAGGGGATATTAGTCTGGAGTCGAACACGGTAGGATTGGATGAGATTTTAATTACTTCATCTTTTGCCAAGGACCGTCAGACCCCGGTGTCCATGTCGACAATCCAGCCTGCTTATATTGAGGAGCGCTTGGGATCACAGGAGTTTCCGGAAATTTTAAAAATGACTCCTTCCATTTATGTAACCAAGGATAATGGTGGTTATGGTGACAGCCGTATTTCTCTGCGTGGTTTTGACACCTACAATGTGGGTGTACTGATCAATGGAATCCCTGTGAATGACATGGAGAACTCAAAGGTTTACTGGTCGAACTGGTCAGGACTTAGTGATGTAACTCAGACAACACAGGTACAGCGTGGTTTGGGAGCGTCAAAGCTGGGCCTTTCCTCGGTAGGTGGAACCTATAATATCATTACCAAATCGACCGATGCAGAAGAAGGTGGGAGCATATATGCCGGAATAGGAAACTCAGGTTATCGCAAGCAGGCATTCAATGTATCTACTGGTCTTCTCGAAAATGGATGGGCTATTACTCTTTCTGGTTCGCATACCTATGGCGACGGTTACATAAGGGGAACAGCATTTGATGCCTACAGTTATTTTGCAAATATCTCGAAAAGAATTAATAGTCAGCACCGGTTGTCGCTGACTGTTTTTGGTTCTCCTCAAACCCATAATCAGCGAGGGAACAGACACACGATTGAGTATTACAGGAACCACAAAGATGGTGTCATAGCCAATTCAGATTTCGGTTTTCGTGAAGGCAAGGTATTTGGTGGTGGATATGGTTTCAACTATTACCATAAACCCCAGGGTTCCTTGAATCACTATTGGAATATAAACGATAAAACACTTTGGACAAATGTTTTATACGTATCTCTTGGCCGGGGTGGCGGCCGTAGGATTCGTGGTACGCAGGCTTCCTGGCTAACAGTCGACTACAATACAGGACTGGACGATCCGAATATTAAGCGCACAGCTGAAGGATTTCTTGATTATAATGCAGTAGCTGAAGCAAACAGGGCATCCCTTGATGGATCACAAGCCATTGTAGCATCGGCAGTAAACTCACACAATTGGTACGGACTGCTTTCAACCCTGACTACCGAAAAACTTGGTATCGACTGGACAGCCGGCTTCGATGGCAGGTATTACCTCGGATTCCATACCGAAGAGGTGATCGACCTTCTGGGTGGACAGTTCTTCATGGGAAATATGGCAGGAGATAATATCAACCAACCTAACGATGTGAAACTTAAAGAAGGCGATAAGTTCAGCTACGATAATCCGGGTGAAGTAATTTGGGCTGGCGGATTCCTGCAGGGTGAATACGTTGCAGACCAGTATTCGGCTTTTCTCTCCCTGGCTGTTTCCAATAAGAGCTACCGCAGAACTGACTATTTCCAGTATTTGCCTGGTAATCAAAAAACCGACTGGCAGAATTTTTTGCCATGGAACATAAAAGGAGGAGTCAATTACAATATTAATTCAAAGCATAACGTATATGCCAACGCAGGATACATTAAACGCGAGCCGGTATATACCAATGTGTTCCTGAATTATACAAATTCGATCAATGAAAAAGTAAAGTATGAAACCGTAATTACCGGGGAAATCGGATATGGTTTTACTTCTAAACTTTTTAACTTTAAAGCTAATTATTACTATACAAACTGGCTGGATAAAGCTTTGGTCAGAAGTTTCGGACAAGCCGGAACAGCAAATATTCCGGGTATTAATGCGCTTCACCAGGGTGTTGAGGTGGAAGCAACTTATATTCCTACTCCCAAACTTACCTTGCGGGGTATGCTCTCACTGGGTGACTGGATTTGGCAAGACGATGTGAGTTTTACCCTGTATGATGAAGCACAAAATGTGCTCGGAACCTATAACGCATACCTGTCGGGTGTGCATGTTGGAAACTCTGCCCAAAGTACCGCTTCATTGTCGGCCGATTATGAGGTACTTCCCGGGATGAAAATAGGTGTTGATTATCTTTACCTTGCTAAAAACTTTGCCGATTTTAATCCCATCAACAGGACGAATTCAAACGATAAAGTTGACTCATGGCAGATGCCTAATGTTGGCCTTGTAGATCTTTTTATGAACTATAAGTTTAAAGTGGCCGGAATGGATGCCAGACTCTTTGGAAAAGTGAATAACCTGCTGAATACCGAATATGTAGCTGATGCAACCGACGGCGCTACACATAATGAAAAATCAGCTCTGGTTTATTATGGCTTCGGAACTACCTGGTCAACAGGATTGAGTATTTATTTTTAATTTTTAACTTTTTAATAAAAATAGTATGAAACGAATTGTATCATATATCCTTGGAGCCGGCCTGCTGGTGACAGCCTGTAACCCTATGGAAGATATTTATGATGAGCTGGACCAACATAAAACACCCTTTGTTCAGCAATTGGATTACACACTAACTGCAGCTGATTATGAGCTTTTTGATAGTGAAGTTGCTGATAATTATTTCTTTTCAGAAGAAGAGCCTGCCGCTGACTATATTCCTTCTCTTTTACAGGAATTATTTCCGGCTCTTGACGAAGGTTCAGCTATCAGGGTAACCTATGACTTTAACCGGGGTGGACTGGAATACCTCGACTACCTGACCAAATCAATCAGCTATGAACTGAGTAACGACGATTACGATTCTATGGGTACAGAAACCGGCAAACCCGGTAAATATAACAACTTTGACTCGGGAATTCCCCCGGGAGATTACCTGCCGGATTTTTTTAGCACTAAATTTCCTGCTGCCAAATCAGGTGATATCGTTTTTGTAACCTATAAATTCTATTCCGGAGGCGTTTCTAATCGGAGTGAATATTATGGATTCAACGGATCGGTATGGGCTCCCGTTCAGGTTGATCTGCCCGAAGGTGTGTCAAACTACGAGCTGACAACTGATGACTACGACGCAATGGGTGAAGATAATGGGAAACCCGGAAGGTATGATAACTTTGATTCAAATATGAATCCTAATGACTACCTGCCAACTTTCTTGTCTATCCATCTTCCGTTTGCCCTTGAGGGAGAAAAAGTTGCCGTGGTTTATAAATACTATGCATCAGGAAAAACAACAAAAAGAGCAATTGAATATACGAAAACCGATGGAAAATGGATTGCATATAATCCCATCATGACCCAAACCGACCAGTTTATCAATACCAGTGAGAGTGGATGGGTATTTGATCCAACCGTTATGTTTACTATGTCGAAAGAGGACTATCAAATCATAGTTGACTGGGTGAAATCGAATAAGGGAAGTGAATTCATCGACAGCTACGGAACACAGGAATTCTGGTTCAGTGCAGGATCCTATTATGGCAATTATGATGTCAGGGACAAATGGAATACAGAGGCTTTCTCCACATGGCAGGAAGCTGTCCAAACCTCAATAGGTGATGTACTGCTTCCGGCAAAATTTCCGGATGCAGTGTCCCAGGTCAGCGGAATTGATGTCATGTATAAGGTAACAATTGCTGTATATTCTGGTGTTAATGAGCAGTTTACATGGTCTTTCCAGTGTACGAAATCGGGTCCAAATCCTGAATTTGAATTTGTGGAATAGGAAAAACAATCTACCAAATAAATAAAGAAAAGCCGCCCCACGCGGCTTTTCTTTATATATACAATTTAAAATTTACATTAATAATGAAAATTCTTACCCTTGCGTTTGTCTTCATTTTTTGCTTTATGGAGAAAACCGTTTTATCACAGCCTTTAGACTACTATAACGGAACAGAAAATTTATCAGGTGACGGGCTGAAAAAAGCGCTGCATGATATTATTAAGGATCATGTAGATTTTACCAATTCCCGGGCCAAAGACATTATCAACGAGTCAGATTCTGATCCGGATAATCCGGACAATGTCGTTTTGTTCTACCTTCAGGAATCACGGGATGCCGATCAATATGGAACGGGTGGGGATTACATCAACCGGGAGCATGTCTGGGCCAAGTCACAGGGTAATTTTGGAGACATCAGGCCTGTTGATGGCGATGCACACAACCTCCGGCCGGCAGATGCATCGGTAAACGTGGACCGGGGCAATAAAGACTTTGATAACGTGCAGCCCAATGGATTTCAGCATAGAGAGGCACTGGATTGCTGGTATAACGACAACGCCTGGGAACCGGGGCCTGCCACGAAAGGGCAAGTGGCGCGTATATTGTTTTATATGGCAACACGTTATGAAGGCGAGGGGGAGCATGGGATTGATCTTGAACTGGTCGACTGGATTGATACCGACAATAATTTTGATTCGGAACACGGTAAACTTTCCACCTTACTGGAATGGAATAACCAGTATCCGCCATCCGATTTTGAGCGGCGACGAAATGAAAAGCTGTTTCAGATTCAGCAGAACCGGAATCCTTTTGTCGACCATCCGGAGTTTGCTGACCGGATTTGGAAAAATGAGAAGCCGGAACCGGTACAATTCTCCGAACTCAGCATGACGCCTGCAAAACCCCACATTGGCGAAACAGCTGCCATTTCAGCCAGAGTTTCGTCTGTAGTCAAGCCCGACAGCGTTTTTCTCTTTTGGGGAGATACATTCAATTCGAAACAAAACCGGAAAAAATTAGTGCTGAATGACGGTTTTTATTCCGGCCAGGTTACTTTTACAGGACAGCAACCCGGAGAAACAACCTGGATCATGATAGGTGCTTTATCCAATCAGGATACTTTCCTTATCCGGGGAAGTTATGTTGTTCCAGAGAGAATAAGTGCAGACCAGATTACTCCTATTGACCAGGTTCAGGGAGAAGGAAACGAAAGCCCGTTACTGAATCAAAAAGTAACCATTGCCGGCCGGGTTACCGCCAATTTTGACAATACAATCTATATTCAGGACGCCTCCTCAGTAAGAAGTGGCTTATGTATTTTCAATTCCCTGAAAACCGGTAAAGTGGGCGATAGTGTAGTGGCACGTGGCATAGTTGCTGAATACAGTAATTTAACTGAGCTTTCGGAAATTGAGTATTTCTATAACTATGGCGAAAATAAAGCTATTCAACCAATCGTCATTGATACCAGGTTGATGAATGAAGACTATGAAGGAATGCTGGTTACGCTCGAAAATGTGACTTTTTTGGATGGAGGAATAAAAATTCCGACGCAAAATCGTACTTATACATTTTATGATGAGCAGGGACAGGGAGTACTGTTTTCCGAATGGAGCAGCCGACTTCCCGGGAATATTATCCCTGCAGAGCGAACATCAATCACGGGAATTGTCTCCCAGTATCAGGGTAACTATCAAATGCTGGCACGTGATGTTACAGATCTTTCAGTTGATACTCACAGTGACTTACTTAACAGCCACCCGGAGCATAGTGTGATGATTTACCCCAATCCGGCAACGAACCTACTGCATATAGATTCTCCTTTCATGCTTAAATCAGTAACTGTTTTTTCTGTTTATGGTTCCACCAGGTCGATCAAATTAAACGAAATGAACAATATTGATGTTTCAGAATGGCAGCCAGGGTTGTATGTACTGCGTGTGGAAGCTGAAAATAATGGCTATATGTATAAAAAAATCATTGTCCAATAGTTATCTTCGGAAGCCAGAAAGGGAAACAGAATTCAGTTTATTTTAACCTGATAAAACAGGAGTATTCGGACGTATGCTGCATTTTTCTATCCCTGTGCTATCTCTGCTTTCTTTCGGGTTCAACGGAGGATATGATATCCATCTGTTTGTTTTAAAAACTAAATCTGAATAGATCATACAAATCAATTCAGACAAAAAACGGTTTTTTTAATCTAAATATTTATTTTTACCGGCTCATTTGAGAAGTATACGCTGGATGAAATCAATTACGAATTAAAAATTAGTTCCGGCGAAATACGCTTGCGTATTTTACTGAGTACCTTAAAAAATAGTAATAATGAGGGATATACCTTAGAAAACGAACATTTTTTTGAGATGAAACAGGAACAAATCAATCAGATGCTGGAGGAGAAGGGGTACATAGATGAGAAGATCAGCCCGGATTTGAAGCTGAGAAAGGAAATCAACCGGCTCAGAAAGGAGAAGAATGCTGTGATTCTTAGTCATTTTTATGTGGAGAGTGATTTGCAGGATATTGCCGATTATGTGGGTGATAGCCTTGGCCTCGCACAGGCAGCTGCAGAAACCAATGCGGATATGATCGTTTTCGTCGGGGTTCATTTTATGGCTGAAACGGCCAAAATTATAAATCCTTATAAAAAAGTAATTCTTCCCGATCTGAAGGCAGGTTGCTCATTGGCTGAATCAGCCCCGGCAGAAGAATTTGCCGAGTTTAAAGAAAAATATCCGGATCATAAGGTTATTACCTATGTGAACGCTACTGCAGCTTTGAAAACGATGTCAGACATCGTTTGTACTTCTGCGAATGCAAAAAAAATTGTAGAAAGCTTCCCTGAAGATGAAAAATTAATTTTTGCTCCTGATAAAAATCTGGGGAACTACATTAACAGTGTTACCGGTCGAAATATGGTTTTATGGAACGGTGCCTGCATGGTACATGAGAAATATTCGGTTGAAAAAATCATCAGCCTGATGACTCAATATCCTGAAGCTGAATTTATTGCTCACCCTGAGTGTGAAAAACCTGTTCTTTTATTGGCCAAGCATATTGGTTCTACAACATCCCTGTTAAAATATGTGGAAAGCAGTCGTGCCAGTAAATTCATTGTTGCCACCGAAAGTGGCATTTTACACCAGATGAAAAAAACCTGTCCCGACAAGATTTTTATTCCGGCGCCTTCAATTGACTCAACCTGTGGATGTAACGACTGTACATTCATGAAACTAAACAGTCTGCAGAAACTGTATATCTGCATGAAATATGAACAACCGGAAATAACCCTGGCGCCAGATGTTATTGAAAAGGCCCGGATCCCTATTCAAAGAATGCTTGAGATTTCAAAATGAAATTTTAGTCTTGACATGCATCATGATATTTCTGGATTGCAGGGTAGTTCTCAGGGCTGTCGTTTTTCTAATCACATGATAATTGGTATTTACTGACCTTCTGATTCGTTGTTCCCGGGTTCGACCTCAACGTATATTTACCTGAATGTAGAAATGGAATGATGCCTGAAACAGGGATGATTCTGACCAAATCTACACACTAAACGGGAAAGAAACTGGTAATGAGTCAGGGTCTAAAATCAGAGGGAAGGACGCATAAAAATTAAAAATACCCGTAATGGGTTGAATATTTAATATTGTTGTTTAATTTCGTGTGGTTTCAAGTCAGTCGTATAGGTAAAATATTAAAAGAATTGTTATGAATAAATTGAAACAAGCTATTATAATTGGGGTAGCTACTGCATTAGTTTCCCTGGTTCATTTTTCGGCTTTTGGACAAGGGGAATTTGACGTGGTGGTTTATGGAGGAACCTCATCAGGTATTGCCGCCGCGATTCAAAGTTCACGCATGGGAAAATCGGTTGTGCTCATTGAACCGTCGTCACGTATAGGAGGATTAACTACCGGTGGATTGGGCCAGACAGACATTGGGAATAAAATGGTTGTTGGTGGAATTTCCCGTGAATTTTACCAGGAGATCAAAAAATATTATAGCAATCCGGATAACTGGAAATGGCAAAAACCGGAAGAATATCGTGATGGCGGTCAAACACGTACAGCAACAGGAGAAGATGCTATGTGGACATTTGAGCCCTCAGCTGCGCTGAAAGTATATCATTCCATGATGGAGAAAGAGAAGATTTCCCTGGTTTATAAACAAAGGCTGAATCGGGAAACGGGTGTCAAAAAGCAACAATCAAAAATTGTGGAAATTGAAATGGAAACCGGAGAAAAATACCGGGGAAAAATGTTCATTGATGCCACCTACGAAGGTGACCTGATGGCTGCAGCAGGGGTAAGCTATTCGATAGGCCGGGAATCGAATAAAGAGTATGGAGAAACATTAAATGGCGTTCAGGCAAATGACATTGGCATTACATTGCGCAGAACTGCTTCTATTAATGCACATAATCATAATTTTATTGACGGTGTTGATCCATATATCGTGAAAGGAGATCCATCAAGCGGATTGCTTCCCTTCATAAAAGATGGAGGCCCCGGCATTGACGGATCTGCACATCATGGCATTCAGGCGTATTGTTTCCGGATGACACTGACTGACCATCCGGAGAACCGGATCCCATTTAAAAAACCAGCGGATTATAATGAACTGGAATATGAACTGCTCTTCCGAAACTATGAAGCAGCCGAAGGGCCTGTTGAAGAGATGTATACATATGGCGACAAACTGGTCCCCTGGATAAACTCCGCTATGCCAAACCGAAAAACCGATACCAATAACCAAAAAGGGTTTTCTACTGATTTTATCGGACAGAATTATGATTATCCGGAAGCGGGATACAAAGAACGGGAAAAAATAATTGAAAAACATCGAAGTTACCAGCAGGGACTGATGTGGTCACTGGCCTATCATCCTAGAATCCCGAAGAAAGTGCGTGATGTGGTCTCGAAATGGGGAACCTGTAAAGATGAATATGAACGGGAAGACGGATGGCAACAACAACTGTATATTCGCGAAGCCAGACGGATGAAAAGTGATTACGTGATGACACAACGCAATTGTGAGGGATTTGATGTGGTTGACGACCCGGTGGGTATGGCTGCTTACGGAATGGATTCCCATCATGTGCAACGTTACGTGGATGCCAATGGATACATACAGAATGAAGGAAATGTGGAGGCTCATGGTTTCGATCCATACCCTGTGAGTTACCGTTCTATTGTTCCTAAAAAAGGAGAATGTACTAATTTGCTGGTGCCGGTTTGTGTGAGTTCAACACATATTGCTTTCGGCTCCATCAGAATGGAACCTGTGTTTATGGTATTGGGGCAATCGGCGGCCCTGGCAGCCTGCCTTTCGATCGATGAACATGTTGCTGTCCAGGACCTGGATTATGAGAAAATGAAAAAACTGATGCTTGAGAAAAATCAGGTGCTGAGCATGGATAACGCGATTCAATAACTTGCAGATGTTGATAAATGTTTAAATAATTAACTCCGGCAAGTTTGAGAATTAAATAACGGTTCAACCTGAAATGTTAGGCAGGCATATACTATTTCAAATTCAAATTATTCATTTTAAGATGAATCAGGAAGATTCATTGTAAAGACAGATGTTAAAAATGATTTAAAAGCAGAGAAAAAAGAAAAAAAGTCGTGTTTATTAGTATTTTTGCGATGATTTTAATTTATGTGCTGTTGAATTTGAAGAGGTTAGTACAAATTATTGTAATAGAAAAGAATGACAAAAAGATTTAAATATACCATTCCTTCTCTCCTGCAGGAATCAGTAAACAACCATGCTGGAAATACTTCGCTGGTTTTCGCTGGTGAAACGAATTATACTTACCGGCAGATGGGGGGGGACGTGATACGGGTTGCTGCATTGTTGAAGCAACTGGGCATCGTAAAAGGAGATAAAGTAGCAATTTTAAGTACAAATATGCCGAATTGGGGAGTAGCATTTTTTGCTATTTCCTGGGCAGGAGCAATTGCTGTACCTATATTGCCCGATTTCCATCCCAATGAAATAAAATATATTATCGGTCATTCGGAGGCCAAAATGATGTTTATTTCAGAAGCTTCCTACAGGGGCCTGAATGATGATACTTCCGGGTTACCTGAAAAGTTGATTCTTTTGGAGAATTTTTCTCTTTTCGAGGCAGGAGCATCAGTAAAAGACCTGGGGTCTCTGCAATCAGCCCTCCCTGAAACTGTGGCTGACTCTTCACCTGAAGCAACAGAGGAAGATGATCTCGCTTCCATTATTTATACTTCAGGTACTACAGGAAATTCTAAGGGAGTGATGTTGACTCATAAGAACCTTGCCTGGACAGCTGAAAAAAGCTATACTTTTCAGCAAATCCTTCCAACTGATCGCTTTCTTTCGGTATTGCCCCTTTCTCATACTTTTGAGAATACCATCAGCTTTTTGTTGCCCATGCGCTATGGCGCTTCGGTTCACTACCTGAGAAAACCACCGGTAGCTTCCGTTTTGTTGCCTGCACTGGAAAAGGTAAAGCCTACCATTATGTTGGTCGTCCCGTTAATTATTGAGAAAGTATTCAGAGGGAAAATTTATCCGAAATTTCAAAAAAGCTTCGTCACACGTTCTTTATACTCGTTCCCGCCTACCCGGAAAATATTGAACCGGATTGCTGCCGGCAAGCTGTATAAAACGTTCGGAGGGCAATTGAAATTTTTTGGAATCGGTGGAGCAAAACTCGACCCTACGGTTGAACGCTTCCTGAATGAAGGGAAATTTCCTTATGCCATAGGGTATGGACTGACTGAAACTTCACCTTTGCTGGCCGGAGCTGTTGGCAAGACTGTGAGAATAGGTTCTACCGGACTCGCAATGGAAGGTGTGGAACTCCGTCTGGGAAATGCTGACCTGAAAACCGGAGAAGGGGAAATTCAAGCCAAAGGACCCAACGTGATGAAAGGATACTATAAAGCACCTGAACTTACCCGTGAAGTCTTTACCGAAGATGGATGGTTCAAAACAGGTGATAAAGGCTGGTTCGATAAGGATAACTTCTTGTTCATCAGAGGACGAATAAAAACAATGATCGTAGGAGCCAGCGGTGAAAATATTTATCCGGAAGAAATTGAGTCAGTAATCAATAAAATGCGCTTCGTACTCGAATCTCTTGTTGTCGAGAAAAAAGGGAAACTCGTAGCCATGGTTCATCTGAACATGGAAGAAATTGAGCAAAATTTCCATTCCCTGAAAGCTGAAGCCCATCAATATGTCAACGAGAAAGTGGAAGAAATTCTTCAGGAAATACAAAGAAGAGCAAATGCCGACCTCAATAAATTTTCCCGGTTGCAGGCCATCTGGCTCCAACCAACTCCTTTCGAAAAAACACCTACCAAAAAAATTAAGAGGTTTTTGTATGTCTGATGGCTGGATCACTTTTGGGTTAAATACAATGGATTGATCGAAACATAGTCTATTTAAGGAGCTTAGGCTCCCTCTCCCCCCGGAAAGATTGTGAAGACATCTTCGTCCTGAGATTGAGCATATCGGTCTGACTCACAGATATCACATGTCTTTACTACGCATGCGATAAATGATATAATCAATTTTTTTTGTGATCTGTACGATGTAGAGAAAGTGAGCGGATCATAACCTGGAATGCTCGAAAAATATTAATTTTGTAGCCTTAAAATCAAAAGGATGATTTCAGAATCGAGGTATAGTGCTCGTGGAGTTTCAGCGTCAAAGGGTGATGTGCATAACGCAATAAAGTTGATTGATAAGGGAGTATTCCCCGGATCGTTTTGTAAAATTATTCCTGATGTTTTAGGTGGTGATCCGCTTTGGTGCAATGTGATGCATGCTGATGGTGCCGGAACAAAATCAGCCCTGGCATACCTGTATTGGAGAGAAACCGGTGACTTATCAGTATGGAAAGGCATTGCCCAGGATGCCCTAATCATGAATATTGATGACCTGCTGTGTGTTGGTGCCCTGGAAAATATCCTGGTTTCATCAACCATAGGCAGGAACAGAAATAAAATTCCGGGGGAAGTGATTGCTGCCATCATTAATGGCACAGAAGAAATACTTGAGGAATTGCGCAATATGGGAATCAGTGTCTGGTCAACCGGAGGTGAGACTGCCGACGTGGGTGACCTGGTGCGTACCATTATCGTAGATTCTACTGTTGTTTGCCGGATGAAACGTGAAGATGTGATTTCAACCGATCAGATTTCTCCGGGAAATGTTATCGTTGGACTTTCTTCTTCCGGAAGGGCAACCTATGAAAATCAATACAACGGGGGGATGGGCAGCAACGGATTAACTTCAGCGCGGCATGATATTTTTCATAACTACCTGGCCAAAAGATACCCGGAAAGCTTCGATCCGGATATTCCTGAAGATTTGGTGTATACTGGAAAATATAAATTGACAGATGAGATAGAAAGTCTGGGAATAGATGCCGGTCAACTTGTGCTTTCTCCAACACGTACTTATGCTCCTGTTGTTCTAAAAATTCTGGAGAAATTTCGAAAGGATATCTCAGGAATTATTCACTGTTCGGGGGGAGCACAAACAAAGGTTCTGCATTTTGTAAACCATGTACATATAATTAAGGATAACCTTTTCCCGGTTCCCCCTCTGTTTCAGATGATTCAGGAGCAGTCGGGGACAGAATGGCAGGAAATGTATAAGGTTTTCAATATGGGTCACCGGCTGGAAATTTATACTACTCCGGAGGTTGCCAGGGAAATCATCACTATTTCAGCATCTTTCAATATAGATGCCCGGATTGTGGGCAGAGTAGAATCATTTGAAGGAAAAAAACTTACCATACATTCAGAGAAGGGAAAATTTGTTTATTAAAAAGATGGCAGAATATACATTACTGGAAAAATATGAATCGATCAGGCACCGGTTTGAGGAGGTGCAACAACAGATAACCGATCCTGACGTGGTATCAGATATGAACCGGTACGTGAAATTAAATCAGGAATACAGAGACCTGGAAAAATTGATAGCCGTTTTCAGGGACTATAAAAATCTGGTGGATAATATCCGTTCGGGGAAAGAGATACTTGAAGAAGAAACTGATCCTGAGTTGCGGGAAATGGCACATGAAGAGATTGAAATGGCTGAAGAGCTGATTCCACAGAAAGAAAATGAGATTAAATTTTTGTTGGTTCCTGCTGAACCGGAAGACAGCAAGAATGCTATTTTGGAAATCCGAGCCGGAACCGGAGGTGATGAAGCCAGTCTTTTTGCCGGAGACCTTTTCCGCATGTACTCCAGGTTTTGCGAGAAAAAGAACTGGCGACTGGAAGTTACTCATTTTAGTGAGGGGATTGCCGGTGGGTATAAGGAAATTGTGGCGAAAGTATCCGGTGAAGGGGTTTATGGTATTATGAAATATGAGTCGGGGGTCCATCGTGTACAACGTATTCCTCAAACAGAAGCCCGGGGTAGGGTGCATACTTCAGCTGCCACTGTGGCTGTCCTGCCTGAAGCGGAAGAGTTTGATATCGAGTTGAAGGAATCGGATATCCGCAAAGATACATACTGCTCTTCCGGTCCGGGTGGCCAGTCGGTGAATACTACTTATTCTGCGATCCGGCTAACACATATCCCTACAGGAATTGTGGTAACATGCCAGGATGAAAAATCACAAATAAAAAACCTGGAGAAAGCCATGTCGGAATTGAGAACCCGGATTTATAACATGGAATATCAGAAATACGTTGATGAGATTTCTACAAAGAGGAAAACCATGGTTTCAACCGGTGACCGATCTGCAAAAATCAGAACTTATAACTGGCCGCAAGGAAGAATTACTGACCATCGGATCAATCTGACTTTATATAACCTGCAAGCTATTGTTAACGGTGAGCTGGATGAAATCATAGAAAAACTGATGATCGAGGAAAATGCCCAGAAGTTGAAGGAGTCAGAAATTTAAAGAATTGATTATGAACCAGGAACAACTTTTCAGTCAAATACAAAAAAAGAACAGTTTTCTTTGCGTTGGACTGGATACTGATTTACAGAAAATACCTAAATACCTGCTCGGGTGTTCTGATCCTGTGTTTACCTTTAACCGGGAAATTATTGATGCAACAGCACCCTATGCTGTAGCTTATAAACCCAACCTGGCGTTTTACGAAAGCCTTGGCTGGCAGGGATGGCAGAGCCTGGAAAAAACAGTAAACTATGTGAGATCGAATTACCCTGAGGTTTTTCTGATAGCCGATGCCAAACGGGGCGATATCGGGAACACATCAAGTTTGTATGCCCGGGCATTTTTTGAAAAGCTTAATTTTGACGCTGTCACTGTAGCCCCTTATATGGGGGAAGACTCCGTGAAACCGTTTCTGTGCTACTCAGGCAGGTGGGTCATTCTACTTGCCCTGACCTCCAACATGGGAGCAGCCGACTTTCAGTTCCTCCGGGATGAAAAATCAGGTAAACTTCTCTATGAACATGTTCTACAATCTTCTCAGAAGTGGGGAACTCCTGAAAATTTGATGTATGTTGTGGGTGCAACAAAAGCAGAAAAGCTGAAAGAGATCCGTTTAATTGTACCTGACCATTTTCTTCTTGTCCCGGGAGTGGGAGCCCAGGGTGGGAGCCTCCAGGAGGTGGCACACAATGGAATGAATCAACAATGCGGCCTTCTGGTTAACTCCTCCCGTGGAATAATCTATGCCTCTTCTCATAACAATTTTGCTGAAAAAGCCGGAGCAGCCGCTCAGGAGGTACAGCAGGAAATGAAAATGCTCCTGCAGCAAAAAGGATTGGTTTGATCTTTTTCCGGAAACGTCAGATAAGCAGATTATTTCTTATTTCCGGAAGTTATCCTTCAAAAATTCTCTGTCATTTCTCCGGCAGTAGTGAGGCGCAATATCGTGAGTCGTGTACTTTAAAATCCAGGAATCCTGAATCTTAGGGATTAGTCAGAGTAAGCATCCATAAAATTCCAGAGCTCATTCAGGCTGACTGACGCTCTGGCAATGGCTGTATCACATACTCCGTAATAAATGTGCAGCATGCTTTTTTCGATATACCCACCGGTTGGGAAGATAACATTGGGGATGTAAAGCCCAAATTTTTCATAATAGGTTTCGGGTTCCATGATGAATCTTTTACACCTTTTTATCACTTTTGTCGGATTATCCGATTCAAGCAACATCGCGCCAACCCTGTAGATTACCGTATTATCCTTTTGATTTGTGATCTCTACCCCGTGATAGATGACCAGCCATCCCCTGTCTGTTTTCATCGGAGGTAGTGACCCACCGATCCGATTATTTTCCCATGGATATTTTGGTGAGGCGATCAGTGTATTTGATTCCCATGTGTTCAGATCGTCGGACGAGGCAACCCATATTCCGGCTTTTTCGGTACCATATTCTTCCCCAACGAATTGTAGAGGTCTTCTCAGCATAAAAAATTTCCCATTGATTTTTTCCGGAAAGAGTATTACGTCGCGGTCGTCCAGTTCATTGGGAGTTGCCCAACAGAGATGTTTCCAGTTATACAGATCATTGGAGACAGCAATACCTGTGCGGGTTTGGTTTTTTTCTGGATCCCCGTCAAATCCAGGGAAATCGGTTTGAAAGGATTCAGGCACACCGGTGCCTGTTGGGTGGGAACTCCAGGCATACGGTCTGAAGGCATAGGTCATATAATAGGTATCTTCAATTTTTACTACCCGAGGGTCCTGAACACTTCCGAATTTGCTACCGGCCATTTCCGGTGTAAATACCGGCTGATCAGAAGAATGGGTGAAGTGTATTCCGTCGTGACTTTCCAACATTCCGATATAACAAATAAATGGACGTAATTGTCCGGCTGTTCTCTCAAAAAGATAAACTTTCCCGTTTTCATGAATCACTCCGGGATTAAATACCACCGCACGCCTCCAGTTATATTTCCCGGGAACGATGATCGGGTTGTTCGTGTGTCGTAAAACATTCAACTTCATTTGATCCTTATATTTAATTTTCTTCAAGTTTGTCGTACCAGTTCTTTTTCAATATTACTGAGCAGAGAATGATCACTCCGATGATTACCGGCAGAGAAAAATAATCCTGAATAACCAGGTACACGGGAAGGGCAATCAGGAATAACTGCCAAATAATCCCAACAGCAACATTGAACATATCTCTTTTAAAATGTGTATTTTTTATAAAACCTGCATCACCAGCTTTCACTTTTTCATACACAGGATTCCAAAATCCCCATGGCCTGACCTGTTTATAGAATTTCATGAGAACATGATCGTCTTCAGGTTTGGATACCAGACTGGCGATCACTGATGCAAGCAGTGACGCTATAAAAATGAACGGGAAGTGATAAATGGGAACCATACCGGGTAAAATAAACGGGATGATTAAGGCGGTTAATAATCCGGCTAGCATGCCCCAGAAAAATCCGTATCCATTAAATCTCCACCAATACCATTTTAGCATGTTGGGAGCACTATATCCTGCCCACAAAGCAGTTACAATCCATTGAGTAATGGAATCGACAGTTTCAATAATATACCCAAGACCAATTCCCATGGAAAGCACCAGAACTGAGGCTAAATAGCTCAGGCGTACATATTTTTTATCGGAAGCGTTTGGGTTGATGTATTTTTTATAGATATCGTTTATCAGGTAAGCCGGGGCTACATTTATAAAAGATGAAATTGTTGACATGAACGCAGCAAACAGGCCGGCAATGACGAGGCCTTTTAATCCGGGAGGGATGAAGTTTGCCAGCGCATAGGGGAGAATCAACTCAAAATCAACTTGATCACCTCGTGCTGATAACTCATCACTGAAAAATACAAGTGCCAGAACTACTAACCCGGCAACCATCATAAATCTGGGAATAAGCACAACAACTGAGTTTAAGCCACTCATCAGGGCAGCGTTTTTCGGCGTTTTATTGGAGAGAATCCGTTGCATATCGTGGCTGGGTATGGGACCGGCAGCACTGATGAAAAATCCTTTAAACAGCATCATCATAACAAATGCACCAAATAATGTATACCCATCCTGGTTGATTCTGTCCTGTGCTGAGTCCAATATCCCTGTCCAGTTTAAATCGAGCTTACTTCCAAAAAATGCACTGTCCCATCCTTCCGGTGTTACTGCAGAAATCATTTCCGGTGAAACAGCCTGGATAGCAATAATGCCAATGGCTATGGATGCAATTGTCATTAAGATGTACTGAATAACATCGGTTGCAACAACACTGATAAACCCTCCGGATACAACATATAATCCGGTGAATATCATTAATATCAGGGCATAATTGTTTGCTGATATATCCCAGGGAAGAAAAATCTGGGCAAATTTTCCAATACCAACAAATGCATATCCTAAAAATCCTAAAACACTAACCAGTGCAAAAACAACTACGATGAGATGTGATAGCCGGGCCCCGGTTGTATTCCCGAATCGGGTAGAAATCCATTCAGCCCCCGTTATTACATTCGACCTGCGCAGCCAGACCGACAGGAAAATCATCATGAAAATCTGGTTGAAGAAAGGCCAAAGCCAGGGAAACCATATGCCTTTTAAACCGTAAACAAAAAGAATGGAAACCAACCACATCGTACCAGAAACATCAAACATTCCGGATGCGTTAGATACACTTAAAATATACCAGGGCATCCGTTTCCCTCCTAAAAAATAGGAATCAATATTTCTGGAGGCCATTTTGGTAAAATATAATCCAATGAGTATGGTGATGACAAAATAGGCTCCAATAATGAGAATGTCAGTTGCTGTTAAAGTCATGATTAATATTTTTTGGAAATAGATAGCTATTTTGTAGGATCGTTTTTCAGCACTCTGGCAATTACTTCTCCTGCAGGTAGCACCTCAACATGTTTTAGATCAGAAAGTTGACTAAGTGTGTCTTTTAAGCAGGCAGAGCTTACCGGTCCCCAGCCTTCTTCGTCTAATCCGTGTAGATTTAAAATTAGCCATCCTCCGGAACCTGCCAGAAACCGGCTGATCTGCTGTTTTAACCATGGATCGGCATTCTCCGGCCCGAACGACTGGCATCCCAGCCGGAATTTACTGGTAGTACGGGGATAGGGATTGATAGTAGGTCCACCCGACCTTACGGCAACAACCTTTCCCAGTACATACTGCTCTAACTCCGGATTGGATGCATTATAGGCAAAATTATATACAGCCTTGGCAGCATCATAACCTTCGAGATGCTCAGCAAAATAATCCAAACA
>JAQVON010000076.1 GCA_028702595.1 Mariniphaga sp.
TTTCTGTTTGCCAGTCTGCTGTTATGGGGACAGGTGCTGGTTACCCAGGGCTGGAAAACCAATCTGGTTTTTTCGATGCAGCCATTTTATATCTCCGGTCTGGCTGTGGTTATCCTGCTGGCAGCAGTGGCTGCAACAGTCTCTCTCTCCCGTATTGTCACCATCATGGCCATGGGTGTTGCCGGTTATGGAATTGCCCTGATTTTTTTGTACTACAGTGCGATTGACCTGGCCATCACTCAAATATTGGTAGAAACCCTAACCCTGGTCATGTTTATGGCCATATTGGAACGATTGCCCAGGTTTGCTGTACTGTCATCTTTCGGAACACGACTGCGTGACCTGTTGATTGCCCTTGCTTTTGGCAGCGTGATGACGCTGCTTACTCTGGATGCCATGGATGTGACCCTGAGTCCGCCTATTTCACGCTTTTTTATAGAAAACAGCTATGTTCGTGCTTTCGGGGAAAATGTGGTGAATGTGATTCTTGTCGACTTCAGGGCTTTTGATACCCTTGGGGAAGTCACCGTGCTCACCATTGCTGCTATAGGGGTATTCCTCCTGTTAAAACCAAACAAAACGACAAACAAAAAACACCATGAACAAAAATAATACATACTGCATCATGCCTCTGCTTTTCATAACCGTTTCGGCAGAAACCGGTATAAGAGAGATCATACGCTGTAGAAATATTGACGCTGCATGCGAGTGTCAGAAAATACATTACACGCAAAATTTTAATGTTTTATGAATTCAGTCATTCTACAAATAGCATCGAAGTACATCAAAGGCTTGTTATTAATATTTGCCGTGCTTGCCTTATTCCGGGGGCATAATTATCCGGGAGGAGGATTCATTGGCGGGTTGATGGCTGGTCTTGCCTTGTTGTACGATAGTTTTGCCTTTCAGGCTTTTCAGGTAAAAGAGCGCCTGGGGAGTAAGCCTGAACGTTATATTGCCGGGGGGCTGGCAGCTGTTCTGCTGAGTTTTTTACCTTCTGTAGTTGGCGGAAAAGAACTCATGACGGGCATGTGGATCAGCATCCCCTTGCCGGTAGGGGAGCCGTTTAAACTGGGAACGCCTTTTCTTTTCGATACCGGCGTGTTTTTTATTGTTATTGGCGTTACCTTGGTTTTCGTTTTTTCATTAACACAGAAAGACAAATGGAAATAGTACTGGCGATTGTTGTGGGTGCTTTATATACGGCAGGGGTATACATGATGCTCCGGAGGAGTATTGTTAAGTTTATCATCGGGGTAATTTTGTTAAGCAATGCCACCAACCTGCTGGTGTTCCTGTCATCGGGTCTGGTTCCCGGCCGGCCGGCCTTTTCCGGTGCTGCCGGTTCCTCATCTGCTCCGGCAGCTGATCCTTTACCTCAGGCGCTGGTGCTTACAGCTATTGTGATTGGTTTGGGTATCGTTGTTTTTGCCCTGGCTCTGAAATATAAATTTTTTGAAATGACAGGAACTGACGATTTGGATCAGCTTCAAAAAACCGATAAGCGATGAATGCTCTGGTTGCCTTTCCCATATTGTTGCCTTTTGTGCTAATCATTGTCCTGCTGATTTTTCGCACGGTCAGGATTGCCGGGTACATTGCCCTGGCGGGCACCTTCCTTTTGCTGATGCTTTCGTTTGTTTTGTTTTGGATGGTCAGGCAGCAGGGCGTTGTGGTTTTGCAGATGGGAGGCTGGGAGGCTCCTTTTGGCATTACGCTGGTTGTGGATTACCTGAGTGCATTGATGCTGGTGGTGGCTGCTGTCATCTTACTTTCCCTGGCTGTATATGCTCCGCGCTTTCTGCCCGGGGAGATCAGCATCACCCGTTTTTTCCAACTCTTTTTTGCCCTTGCCATGGGATTGAACGGAGCATTTATCACAGGCGATGTATTTAACCTGTTTGTTTGGTTTGAGGTGATGCTGATGTCCTCCTTTGTGCTCATCACCATGGGGCGCACGAAAGATCAGCTGGAGGGAGGCATCAAATATCTGGCGCTCAATTTAGTGGGATCGATGTTTTTTCTTGCCGGGGCAGGGTTGCTGTATGCAAAAACCGGTACCCTCAATATGGCTCATCTGGCAATCATACTCAGAGATGACTGTCAGGCCATTACTATGAACACCACTGCTATTCTGTTTTTTATGGCCTTTGGCATAAAAGCCGCGCTCTTCCCTCTCTATTTCTGGCTGCCTGCATCGTACCATACTCCGAACATCGTTATCAGCTCCCTGTTTGCCGGGTTGCTCACCAAAGTCGGGGTTTATGCTTTTATTCGTTTTTTCACCCTGTTCTTTGTCCAGGATCCCCGTTTCTGGCACCCTCTGCTGCTGATCATTGCCGGACTGACGATGGTTGCCGGGGGAATGGCCGCCGCCGCTCATTACGAAACAAGAAGGATCCTTTCCTATCATATTATCAGTCAGATTGGTTACATGATCATGGGACTGGGTATTTTTACCCCGCTGGCCATTGCCGGATCGGTGTTTTTTACCCTGCATAACATGATTGCCAAAACAAATACATTTTTGGTTTCCGGCATGATCAATAAAGCAAGAGGAACATTTGAGCTGAAAGAAGTTGGCGGATTGTTCAGGCAGAGCCCACTGATGGCTGTATTGTTTATTATCCCGGCATTTGCCCTTGCCGGAGTACCCCCGCTTTCCGGTTTTTTTGCCAAGTTTATCCTGATCAAAGCAGGAATAGAAAATGGCAATTTTGTGATCACTTCTGTTGCAGTGATCACCAGCATGCTTACTCTCTACTCCATGATAAAAATATGGAACGAGGCATTCATGAAAGTTCAACCTGCCAATGAATATGCTTCCCGGTCTTTCCGGAAACCCTCGTTTGGAGAATATTTCCCTTCCCTTTTTCTGGGAGGAATCAGCCTCCTGATGGGCGTTTTTGCTGTTTATTTGTTCGATTATACCCTCGAGGCTGCCAATCAGCTGCTTAACCCTGATCTTTATATTGAAACCGTATGGAAAGGAGGAACAGGAAAATGATGAAACGAGCATATTATTTAGTTACTTTTATCGTGTTCTATCTTTATAAACTGATAGAAGCCAATTTCTATATTGCCTGGGATATTCTGACGCCGAAAATGAATTCCCATCCGGTTTTTATGGAAATACCGCTGACCCTGACAACAAATCTGGGGTTATTATTATACAGTAACCTGCTGTCGATGACCCCCGGCTCCTTGAGTATGGACATCAGCCCCGACCGGAAAAAATTGAAGGTACATGTACTTTACTTCACAACAGAGGAAGAGATGATGAGGGAATTTATGAATATTCAGCAAAAGATAAAACGCATAACTGGTTAAATAATGGAAGACAGTATTTCAGGAATAGTACTATTAATCTCTTTCTCCCTGTTGCTGGGAGCATTGGTACTGGCTTTTTACCGGTTGTTGAAAGGTCCTTCGATCAACGACCGGATTACTGCGATGGATTTGATTGCCTCCGTGGTGATGGGATTTGTTCTGGTATATAGTGTGTTGATCAATCAATCTGTCTATTTTGATATACCCGTGATTATCTCATTGATTTCGTTTTTTGGTACGGTGGCTGTTTCAACCTATTTAAAACATAAAAATGGATAAGATCATTATTTCCGGACTCATCCTGGCAGGTTCTTTTTTTATTCTGGTGGCTGCTATTGGACTGGTAAGGTTTCCTGACTTGTTCAGCCGGCTGCATGCAGGCACAAAAGCTCCTTCCTTTGGGATATTATTGATTGTTTTGGGAGTTTGTCTGTACTTTAATACTCCGGTAATTTATCTGAAAGGTTTTTTCATCCTTATCTTCATTTACCTGACTGCTCCGTTGGCAGCACATGCCATTTCCCGTTCTTTCAAACAGAAGGATTGACTTCGCCTGAAGGGATAAAGCGTTGGTGAATCAGACAATGGATCAATCATCCCGTGCAGGATTCCCCGATCAACGTGGTTTGGGTGGCATCGGTGATGCGGACGTTAACAAGGTCTCCTTTTTGGAAATTTTTGCCGGGAAAGACCACCACTTTATTCTGGGATGTACGGCCAAACAGCATTTTATCTGATTTCTTAGAAAGACCTTCCACCAGTACTTCAAAGGTTTTTCCCCTGTCGTTGAGGTTGTTTTCCAGGGAGATTTTGTTTTGAAGGGTGATGATTTCATCCAGTCGCTTCAGTTTTATCTTTTCCGGGATATCATCTTTCAGGTGGCTGGCAGCGTATGTTCCGGGTCTTTCTGAGTATTTGAACATGAATGCCATGTCGAATTTCACCCGGCTCATCAGGTCGAGTGTCTGGGCATGGTCCTCCTCTGTTTCGGTACAGAATCCTGTAAATACATCGGTTGTAATTCCACAATCGGGGATGAAGGAACGGATTGCCGCAATACGATCGAGGTACCATTCGCGATCGTATTTCCGGTTCATCAGTTTCAGAATTCGTGAGCTTCCCGACTGTACAGGCAGGTGAATATGGCGACAAATATTCGGCCATTCGGCCATTTTTTTCAGGACTTTATCCGACATATCTTTGGGGTGAGAGGTGGTAAAGCGCACCCTCATGTTGGGAGCAGTCCGGGCAACTTTTTCGAGCAGGTCCCAGAACCGCACGGGTTTTCGTACTCCTTCAGGGTGCCAGGAGTAGGAGTTTACATTTTGTCCCAGCAGGGTCACCTCTTTGTAGTTTTTTGCATTTAAATCCTGCACTTCATGCAGGATGTCCTGTGGATCACGACTTCGTTCACGTCCTCTGGTATAAGGAACAATACAATAGGTACAGAAATTATTACAGCCCCGGGTGATGCTTACAAATCCTGAAATAGCCTTGTCGCCCATGCGAACCGGTGTGATTTTATCGTAGGTTTCGATGGTTGATAGTTCGGTGTTCAGTGCTTTTTCTCCTCTTTCGATTTTGTCGATCAGGTAGGGAAGGTCGCGGTATGCATCGGGGCCGGCAACCAGGTTAACCACTCCTTTTTCCAGGAAGGCTTCTCCCACACGTTCAGCCATGCACCCCAGCACGCCTACGATCAGGTTTTTGTTCCTTTTTTTTAACCCGTTGTAATGGTTCAGTCTGCCCCAGATTCTTTTTTCTGCATTATCGCGTACCGAGCAGGTATTGAGCAACACCAAATCGGCTTCGTCAGCCGAAGCAACCAGTTGGTATTGTCTTTCCTGTAAAATAGCTGCAACAACCTCACTGTCGGCCACATTCATCTGGCACCCGTAAGTTTCTATGTATAATTTTTTTGTCTCTTTGATCATTTCGCGGCAAATTTAATTTTTTTTTCTCAAACCTGCTGCCCCTGTTAGGCGGGATGAAACTTTCCTGGTTTACCACTTTTTTTTATATTTTTAGGGAATATTAATTAAAAACACTGTTTTATGTCAGGTCATAGTAAGTGGTCGACCATCAAAAGAAAAAAAGGAGCACTTGACTCCAGACGATCAAAGATTTTCTCAAAACTTTCGAAAGAGATTACTGTTGCCGCCAAACTGGGTGGCCCGGATATAGATGCCAATTCGAGATTGAGACTGGCTGTTCAGAATGCCAAAGGACAGAACATGCCCAGGGATGTGATTGAGCGGGCTGTGAGCAAAGCCGAAAAGGACACTTCCAGTTTTGAGGAGATGACCTTTGAGGGATACGGAACGGGAGGTGTAGCCATTTTTGTGGAATGCCTGTCCGACAATAATAACCGTACAGTGGGAAGTATACGTTCAGCATTCTCTAAGTATGATGGCCATTTGGGAGTCAACGGATCGGTGGCTTATCTTTTTGAAACGAAGGGGATTTTTGTGGTTCCGGCCAACGAAATCACACAGACTGATGATTTTGAGCTTGGGATGATTGAGGCCGGTGCTGAGGAGCTGGAGGAGTCGGATGAATATCTTGAAATCACTTCATTAATGGAAGATTTTGGCAGCGTTTCCAAAAAGTTGGAAGAACTTGGAGTTGAAACAGAAAGTCAGGGATTACAGCGCCTGCCGGTTACAACCGTCACTCTCGGGGTGGAAGAGGCAAGAAAAGTTTTGCGACTGATAGAACGCCTCGAAGAAGATGACGATGTGCAACAAGTTTACCATAACCTGGAAATAACTTCCGAGTTGGAAGAAGTATTGGTAAATGAATAAGAGACTGTTTTAAATTTATCCATTTATTCTATTTTGCGTCTTTTCCACTCATATTGCTGTAAAATTTCCTTAAATAGCTATGGCTATTCGCGTCAATTTTGCCTTGTCTGATCAAAAAACAGATCAAAATATTTCTAACCTGTTTAATTCATGCGTTTATTTTGATGCAGATGCAAGGCGCCGGAACCCGCAGGCATAGTTATCTATTTCAAGGGTTTCGCAACGAAGCAGATGCATTGAAATAAACGCACTTGTGAAAAATGTTTTTCGTTCATCTGTATTATAAATCATTTGCAAATAACACTTTACCAATTCAAAAATATTTTTTATGAATTAAACAGGCTAAAAAACAAAATCAAAACAGTCTCTAAGTTTTTTCGGTTATATTTGCACCCTCAATCTGTGAGCGTGATGAGGATACTTATTCTAATTCTTTGGCTTTGTATGTTGTTCCCGGGACTGGCTGCACAGTACATCTCTCCAACCGGTACGGAACCTGCCGGACAGGATTCACTCGAATCAGAAGCTCCTGCTTTGGATATTCTGGATCAGTTGGATGTCAACCAGGATCCCCGTTTACGGACCATGTTGAAATGGCACATCGAGAATAACCGGAAAAGAGATGGCATTGACGGATTCAGGGTGGAGATTTTTTTTAGTTCAGCCCTGAATGCAAAAGAGCTGTCGTTGAATAAAAAGAAGGAATTTTTGTCGAAATACCCGGAGTATAATGTTCATATTAAATTTATTGCTCCCAATTTCCGGGTTCGTGTGGGCGACTTCCGTACAAAAAATGAAGCGCTGAGATTATTTAAAAAAATTGAACAGGATTACCCGGGAGCCTTTATTGTTCCCGACAGAATTGATTTCCCGATGCTGAAACCTGAAGAGTATGAGCGACCCGATTAAGCATGAATGTGGCATTGCCCTGATACGTCTGAGAAAGCCTTTGTCGTATTACCAACAAGTATACGGATCCTGGAAATATGGCCTGAATAAGCTTTACCTTTTAATGGAAAAACAGCACAACCGGGGCCAGGATGGGGCAGGAATCGTTTGTGTGAAAGATCACCTTCATCCGGGTAGTTCTTATATCAACAGGTACCGTTCAGTGGCTCAGAATCCAATTATGGATGTGTTTGAGAAAGTGAATAAACCGTTGAAAAAAGCCCTCCGGAAAGGAGTCGACGTGGAGGATTGTGACTGGGCTTATGAGAACTATCCCTTTGCCGGGGAAATTTATCTGGGACACCTGAGGTACGGAACATTTGGTAAAAACAGTATCGATTTTGTACATCCTGTGATGCGGCAAAACAACTGGAAGTCGAGAAACCTGGTGCTCGCGGGTAATTTTAACCTGACAAACACGGAGGAACTCTTCAAGGTGCTCGTTGACCTGGGGCAGCATCCGAAGGCATATACCGATACCGTTACCGCCCTCGAAAAGGTGGGGCACTTTTTGGACGAGGAGAACCAGCTGCTGTTCAGGAAGTATAAAAACGAAGGATACAGGAATTTTGAAATCTCCCCGTTAATTGAAGAAAATATTGACATTCAAAATATCCTGGAGCGGGCTACCAAGGATTGGGATGGCGGATATGCCATGGCAGGACTGATTGGTCATGGCGATGCCTTTGTTGTGCGCGATCCGTGGGGAATAAGACCTGCGCACTACTATGTAGATGACGAAATCGTTGTGGTCGCTTCGGAGCGGCCGGTAATACAAACGGTCATGAATGTTCCCTGGGATCAGGTGCATGAGGTGAAACCCGGGGAAGCACTGATCCTGAAAAAGAGCAACAAGGTTATCCGGCAAATGATCAGAGCGCCCCACGCGCGAAAATCGTGCTCATTTGAGCGGATCTATTTCTCCAGAGGCAGCGATCGGAATATATACCGCGAACGCAAGGAACTTGGAAGATTGCTCAGCCCGGTGGTTTTGAAATCTATTCAGTACGATTTTGAAAACACCGTTTTTTCATTTATCCCCAATACCTCCGAAACGGCTTTCTACGGCATGATAGAAGGGATCCGGGAGTACCTTACCGGATTGAAAATAAAAAAGCTCAGGGAAGGAAACGGAACCCTGACCGACGAAAACATCAGGCAAATTATTTCTCTTGAACCACGAGTGGAAAAGATTGCCATCAAAGATGTGAAGCTGCGTACATTCATTACCGATGATGCCAGCAGGAACGACCTGGTTGCCCATGTTTACGATGTTACTTACGGAGTGATCCGCAATAACCTGGATGCACTGGTTGTTATCGATGATTCTATCGTTAGAGGCACCACACTGAAAAACAGTATCCTTCGCATTCTTTGTCGACTGCATCCCAAAAAGATCATTGTGGTTTCTTCAGCCCCGCAAATCAGGTACCCCGACTGCTATGGCATAGATATGGCAAGGCTCGACGCATTTATAGCTTTTCAGGCAGCCGTGGAACTGCTGATCCAAAACCATCAGGAGTATATTATCGACGAAGTTTACCGGAAATGCAAGGAGCAGGAGAATCTACCCAAGGAAGAAATGGTCAATTATGTCCGGGAGATTTATCGTCCGTTTACCCCCGAACAGATCTCTGCAAAAATTGCTGAGTTATTAAAACCGGAGGACTGCCATACGGAGATTGAAATTGTTTACCAGTCGGTAGAAAATTTACATCAGGCTTGTCCCAACGATTCGGGCGACTGGTATTTTACAGGCAATTATCCCACTCCCGGCGGGAACCGGGTGGTGAATTTATCATTTATCAATTATGTTGAAGGCAGACAGGAACGTGCCTATTGATTTTTTCTGTTTCTAAGCTATCTGTCTGTATTTTTTTGTTCCGACTGTCGTCCAAATGCCGGAATGGATAAAAATATGCTGTGGAACTATAATCTTTTCCCCGGTTTTTCTCTTTTTCTTATTGATTACTTAAAAAATGAGTTTAATTTTGGTGATTTGATGGTAATTTATAATTAAAAATCAAATTTATACTATTATGAATCCGATTTATGGAATATTGCTTATCGCAGCAGGATCAGTTGGAGCTGCAAGTTTTTATGTACCGTTTAAAAAGGTAAAGCTATGGGCCTGGGAGTCTTATTGGATTAGTCAGGGAGTTGCTGCCTGGTTAATTGCCCCGCTGGTTTTTGCTTTGTTTACGGTTCCCAGTGGTACATTAATGAATATTCTGTCAGAATCACCCTCCAGCGCCAAATGGCTGGCTGTTTTGTTTGGTGCCCTATGGGGAGTTGGTGGACTTACCTTTGGTTTGAGTATTCGTTACCTGGGGGTGGCTCTCGGACAAAGTATCTCTCTGGGTTTTTGTGCTGCTTTTGGTACCCTGATTCCACCTCTGGTTGCTGGTGAAAACCTCCTGGGATCCAGTGCCGGGTTGCTTACGCTTGTCGGGGTAGCTATCTGTATTGCCGGTATCGCAGTGATTGGATACGCCGGTGCATTGAAAACCAAAGGAATGTCGGAAGAAGAAAGAACCGCAGCCATCAAAGAGTTCGCTCTGAAAAAAGGATTGCTGATTGCTGTCCTCGCCGGAGTTATGAGTGCATGTATGAACTTCGGTATCGAAGCCGCAACCCCAATAGCTGAAGTAGCTGCAACATATGGAACAAATCCACTCTACGTGAATAACCCCTCAATGATCTTTATCCTGATAGGAGGATTCATCATGAACTTTATCTATTGTGTTTATCTCAACATTAAAAATGGAACCGGAAAAGATTATATATCAGTATCTCCGGGTATCCTGTTGAACAATATATTTTTCACCTTCCTTGCCGGACTCCTTTGGTTCCTGCAATTTCATTTTTTCGGTATGGGGAAAAGTCAGTTACCTCCCGAAATGAGCATGTTTGCCTGGAGTATTCTGATGGCACTGAATATTGCCCTAAGCAATATTTGGGGAATCATTCTGAAAGAGTGGAAAGGAGTATCCACTAAAACCATGTTGGTACTGATTATTGGTATTGTTATTCTGATCTTGTCTACATTCGTTGTAAGTCTTTAAGATATAGTTGTTATGGGGAAAAAAGTAATCGCAGTATTTGATATCGGGAAAACGAATAAAAAAGTAATATTATTTGATCAGCAATTTCAAATCGTTTCCCAGGTTGAGCAGAAGTTTCCGGTGATTCATGATGATGACGGGTTTGAATGTGATGATATTGACCTGATCACCTCCTGGATAACCGGTAGTTTGAAGAAAATTACATCTGAGGGGCAGTATGAGCTGGTAGCTGTAAATTTCTGTACGTATGGTGCTTCTCTCATGTTTCTGAATGAGCGGGGTGAGAGGTTAACACCGCTGTATAACTACCTGAAGGAGATCAACCCGTCTATTGCAGAGAATTTGTTTGACAGCTATGGTGGAAAAAGTGAGTTTTGCCGAAGAACTGCCACTCCTGCATTGGGTGCACTCCTGAATTCTGGAATACAGATATTATGGTTGCGCCAGGAAAAGCCGGAAGTTTATCAACAGGTGAAATCTATTCTTCATTTTCCTCAGTACCTCTCCTGGACACTCACGCAGGAATTGGTTTCAGAGCCAACATCTGTAGGGTGTCATTCCTTTTTGTGGGATTTTGATCAGATGCAATACCATCAATGGATCGCTGATCATCAAGTTTCTCTTCCTGAACCGGTTACCAACGACAAGGTTTTCCCGGTGAAAGGTTTTGGGGGAGATTTTGTTGCGGGTACGGGCATACACGACAGCTCTGCTTCACTAGTCCCCTATCTGAAGGGAAGTAAAGAGAAGTTCATCCTGGTATCCACAGGAACCTGGTGTATCAATATGAATCCTTTTAATAAGGAACCACTCACTGCCGAACAGCTGGAACAGGACAGTTTATGCTTCCTCAGTCCGGATAAAGTTCAGGTCAAATCATCCCGGTTGTTCATGGGGTATTTCCATGAAGTGTGGGCCAAAAAACTGGCTGAACATTTTCAGGTAGCCGACAACTATTTTACCACTGTGCGAAAAGATGACCGGTTGATCGAGTCGCTCATGCTGGGAAAGAACCCTGGCGCTGCTTTTTTCCCGAACGGGAAAGAGAGTTTTGAAGAGGGACTGCAAACAGTTGATCTGAGTGTTTATGAAAGTTATGAAGAGGCATATACTCAATTGATGATTGAACTTACCCGGCTTTGTGTTCAGTCCATCCGGCTGGTGATCCCCCGGGATGATCAGACTGAAGTTTTTTATGTGACAGGAGGGTTCTCGCGTAACGAAATTTTTATATCCCTGTTGCAGAATAGTTTTCCTTCCCGGAAGTTGCGTGTTTCTGAGATTGATAATGCCAGCGCTCTGGGAGCTGCTTTGGTTTTATTACCTGTTATTCCTGATTTTATCTTTTCCGGACTGGAAAAATAGATCTGTCTATGAGCTGGTGAAGATGGCATTCTGCTTTGTCGGGGTTTCCGGGGAGGATGGAAATGGCCTGATCACTTGCCGGAATGCAGAAATGATGTTTTCGCGAACTATTTATTGGAAATTTTGCAGCTGTATGAGTGAAAAAGACGCAAAATTGAATAAATGGATAAATTTAAAACAGTCTTTAAATAAGTTAATATGATTATCATGAGCCGGATTAAATTATGGGTTGGCCTTTTTGCTATGGTTGCCTTCTTTTCTTGTCAGAAATCTGATTCTCCTGCAGTTGTTGGTGAGTTAAAGTGTGAATTTCAGAAAGATCCTATAGGTATCGACCGTTCTGAGCCGTTATTGCAATGGAAGATCAGGGATGACCGCAGGGGAGCTGTCCAAACGGCTTATCAGGTAATTGTTTCCGGCAGCCGGGATGGGTTATCCCAGTTGAATTCCGATGTTTGGGATTCGGGAAAAGTGCAGTCGGATCAGTCGGTACATGTTCCTTACAACGGTAAGGTATTAGAATCGGGAAAAGTTTATTACTGGCAGGTACGTATCTGGGATCAGGAAGGAAAGGCATCGTTGTGGAGTGAACCTGCATCGTGGGAGATGGCCTTGCTGAGCGAAAATGACTGGGAGGCTGAATGGATTGCCCGTTCAACTGAACAACCAGACCGGTCGGTATACATGCGTAAAGAGTTTGAGTTGGAAAAGAAAGCCATTCAGTCAGCACGTGTTTATGTAACCGGGTTGGGGAATTATGTGATGTATTTAAACGGGAAAAGGGTAGGGAACGACCTGCTGACTCCCGGTTGGACTCACTATCCCAAACGGTTGGAGTATCAAATTTACGATGTAAAAGACCTGCTGGTATCTGGCTCTAATGCTGCCGGAGCAATACTTGGAAACATGTGGTGGTCAGGTGGATTGGGCTGGGAAGGCGGACAGAAATATTCTGAAGGACCCTTGAAGTTTTTCATGCAATTACATGTGGAATACAAGGATGGCTCATCCCGGAAGCTGATAACGGATAAATCCTGGAAATGGTTTGATTCTCCCATTTGGGCCGATCATATCTATGATGGTGAAAAATACGATGCCAATCTGGAGCAACCCGGTTGGAACAGTGCCGGGTTCAATGATTCCGGCTGGTTCCCCGTTGAGCCGGCATCTTATGAAGGAACTCTTTCCGGACCCAACGCACCTGCATTGCGGCATCACGAGTCGATTCAGCCTGTTGCCCTGAATGAACCGGTACAGGGCGAATATGTGTTTGACATGGGCCAGAATATGGTGGGATGGGCTGCTGTTAGAATCAAAGCCGGAAAGGGAGATACCGTGGTCATCCGCTATGCTGAACTGTTGCACGACGATGGTACTGTTGCCCAGGAAAACCTGCGAACAGCCGACGCGATCGACATGGTTGTTTCCGATGGCAATGAAATGGTTTGGGAACCCAAATTCACCTATCATGGATTTCGATACATACAGATTTCGGGCTTGCCGGAGAAACCCGGACAACAGGATATTACCGGCAAGGTGATTTATACCGATCAACCTTTTATTGGTCAATTCGAATGTTCCAACGAGCTGATAAACCGTATTAACAAAAATGTGGTCTGGAGCCAGAAAGGGAATTTTTATCCTGCACCTACCGATTGTCCACAGCGTGATGAACGGCTTGGATGGATGGGCGATGCTCAGATTTTTGCGCCAACAGCCAACTTCAATATGCACCTCGACCGGTACTGGTCGAAATGGATGTTCGATATTACCGATGGTCAGGATGAAGAGGGATGGGTATATGATGTTAATCCGCCTATTGTTGTGGGTGGCCCTTCCAAACCAGGCTGGGGCGATGCTGTTGTTATTATCCCCTGGTTAAACTACCGCTATTATGGAAATAAGCGTATCATAACAGATCATTATGAAGGCATCAAAGCCTGGGTGGAATATATGCGGAAGAACAGCAACGATGATATCTATTTCTGGCAGCAGGGCGACTGGTATGGATTTGGTGACTGGATCGCGGTTGAACACTCACCTGGAAAACCAATTGGAAGCGCTTACTATTATTATTCTACCAAATTGCTTGCTCAAATGGCAGGTATTATTGGCAAAGATGATGATGCCCGGGAATATGAACAGTTAGCTGAAAGAATAGCTGCTGCCTTTCAGCAGGAATACTGGGATGTCGATAAATTAAATTACCCGGGAGAAACACAAGCCGCTAATCTGCTGCCGCTTGCCTTTGGCATCACTCCCGATGATCTGACGGATCAGGTAGTGAAAAACCTGGTTGATAATGTGATGGAAAAAGATGTTCATCCAACAACAGGTTTCCTCGGAACCGGATATGTTCTGCCGATGCTCAGCAAGTATAATCACCACAACCTGGCTTATGAAATGATGAACAAAACAGATTACCCGAGCTGGGGGTATATGGTGAAGCAGGGAGCTACATCCATTTGGGAGCTTTGGAACTCTGACAGTGAGCCACCGGAAGGGATGAATTCCCGTAACCATTTTGCCCTCGGCTGCGTAGGAGAATGGATATGGAATACACTGGCAGGCATTCAAATCTGCGATGAGTATCCCGGATTCAAGCGTGCCATCATTAAACCCCAACCTGTAGGTGATTTGAAGTGGGCCAAAGCAAATTACGAAACCAACTACGGTTTGCTTTCTGTGGATTGGAACATCGATAACGGGAAGTTTACGTTGAAATTGACCGTTCCGCCCAATACCTCCGCTGTGGTTGATCTGTCGCAGGTGCCTGCAGGGTCAGTGATCAAAGAAGGTGGTACAGAATTGAAGACTTCATCTGTTGAAGGAGTTTCAACAACCGGCACCGGAGAAATTTTAGCAGCTGCCGGCAGTTATGTGTTTACTTTGGAATAATTTATGGATTCATTAGTTCTGAAATACCTGGTACAGCACGATACCCGGCTATTCGGGGCGAAAAGGTCATGTCATGCGATCTGTTCGAAATGATTTTCCCGTCAGAAGAGAGGTTGAAGCCAGTCTGACCGATAAACTTGGAAGGGAAGTAACAATTTCATCCGTTGATTTTTTGGGTGGTGGATGCATTCATCATGCTTCTAAAATTGGTACCAATGCCGGTATTTTCTTTTTAAAGTGGAATGCTAACTGTCCGGCAGATATGTTTCTGCGGGAGGCTGAATGCCTGGACGAGCTGCGTAAGGCGGCTGATGGTCAGTTAGTTGTTCCGAAAGTCATTGCTTCCCGCCAGGTGGATGATGTCGCCGGATTTCTGGTGCTGGAATACCTGGAACCCGGAAGTTCAGGGAAAGACCAGGATGAGCGGCTTGGCCGGGGCCTGGCAGGGGTTCATCAGTTCACAAGCCGGTATGTTGGGTTTAAAACTAATAACTACTGTGGGTTAACCCCTCAGAACAACACCCCGGGAAAAAGCTGGCCGGAATTTTTCCGTGAGAACCGGTTGCGTTTTTTGTTGAACCTGATACAAAAGGAGAGGCCTCTTCCTGATCAGGATGT
>JAQVON010000145.1 GCA_028702595.1 Mariniphaga sp.
ACTTTCCCTGGCCTATCCTCCCAAAGGATGTGCCCTGGGTTTTGAGTACCAGATGATTGATGACACAAACCTTCCGGGACAAGAGGCAAATAAGAACAGTACCGGAGCATTATATGATTTGGTACCTCCCGGTAAAAAGAAACTGCTTCAACCCGTGGAGAAATACAACACGAGTTGTATCGTGATGAACGGAAAGCATGGAGAACACTGGCTCAACGGGGAAAAAGTACTGGAGTTCGATTTAGAAACAGATCATTTTAAAATGCTGATCCAAAATAGCAAGTTTCAAACCATTCCCGGCTTCTCAGAAAAAAGAAAGGGTCATATTGTTCTGCAGGATCATGCGGAAACAGCATGGTTCAGGAACATAAAGATCAGAACATTAACAAATAAAAAATAGGAGACATTCCGGATCCCGACTATTGAGGATGTTTCAAACATTAAAACTATTATTATGAACTACAAATCTGTCATCATGCTGGTTTCTGCATTTGCCGTCTGGTTAATGGCATGCAGTGTGGGAAAAAAGCCCAATATGTCGAGACCTGACTTCATCATAGACTCGCATATCCATTACCGGGCTACCGACGATTGGGAAAAATCATTTGTTGAAGTTTTCACTACTCAAAAAGCGATGGGATGTGTTTTGGTTAAAATGGATGATTTGGAAAGGGGTATTCAATTTGCCCGTTCTCATCCCGACCTTGTCATACCCTATGCTCAGATCGACATTGACAGTCCGACAGTAACCAACGATATACGTGAGGCGAAGAGAATGGGATACAAAGGATTGGGGGAGCTGTTCGCAACCGAAGGATGGGATTATGACGATACGAAATACGATTCGGTATGGATACTGGCTGAACAGTTTGCCATGCCTGTTGCCCCACATACGGGTATTCACGCCTATGGTAATTTTGCCGGAATGCGTCCGGCCTTTATTGCTTCGGTGGCAGAGCAACATCGCAAGCTCATCATTCATGCAGCGCACTTTGGAAATCCATGGTATGCAGAGGCTGCAGAAGCTGCTCGATTAAATCCGAATCTCTATTTTGATATATCAGGTTCATCGCTTATAAAAAAGGAGCATGATCCCGGTTTTTGGGGTCAGTATCTTTGGTGGACTCCCCATCTGGGTAAGCCACATGTTGGAGCTGCAGCCGGTCCTGCCTGGGAAAATATCCTCTTTGCTACCGATGAGGGACCAGATGCTTTTGAAGAAAATATCAGGCGTTTTAACATCATGTTGGATGCAAACCATGTTCCGGAAGAAAACAGGATGAATATGTATGGACGGACCATTGCGCGTATTCACGGATTAAAGACTGTACATGGATTCCCGGTTGATTAGTTAACAAATCGAATATAACCAAAAATAAAAATCATGGATAATTCAAGAAGAACATTTATTAAAAAATCTACTCTGGGTGTAGCGGCAATGACTGTTGGCGGAGTAGGTATGAGCGCAAAAAGCTACGGACGGATCATAGGGGCTAATGATCGGTTGGTCATAGCTATTGCCGGACTTGGAAGAAGGCTGCATCAGGGAGGAGTTGTTGAACCCATCGCGATGAAAGAGAACAACGTACACCTGAAGTATTTTTGTGATGTCATGGAAAGCCAGCGAACCAGAGCAGCTGAAAAATATTCCGGAGCTCTTGGTTATACACCTGCTCTGGAAAGTGATATACGCAGAATTTTTGATGACAAGGAAGTAGACATACTGGTCAATCAAATGCCTGATCACTGGCATACTCCGGGTGCCTGCTATGCTGTTCAGGCCGGAAAACATGTATACCTGGAAAAACCTACCAGTCACAATCCGTATGAAGGGGAGCTGCTTGTACAGTTTCAGAAAAAATATGGAAAACTGATCCAGACGGGAAATCAGGGAAGTTCAGCACCAAAAATTACAGAAATAATCCAGGAGATTCACCAGGGAATAATTGGTGAAACCTATCTGGCTGTTGCGTTTTACAGCAACCGGCGGGGAGAAGTACCGGTGCCGCGGAAAGCACCTGTTCCGGAAGGACTGAACTGGGAGCTCTGGCAGGGACCGGCTCCGCGACAGGAGTATATGCACGACACGTGGGATTATAACTGGCACTGGTATGGATGGACCTGGGGAACCGGTGAGACAGGCAATAATGCCATTCACCGGCTGGATTATGCCCGGAGGGCCATGCAGGTCGATTATCCCGAAAGAGTGGATGTGGCCGGAGGTAAATATCATTTCAAAGAGGATGGATGGACCATGTATGACACCCTGGATGCCACTCTCCTGTTTCCGGAAAATAAAGTAATAAAAATAGACTCCAAAAGCCGGAACAGGTATTTAGCCTACGGACTAAGCACTGGAACCATTGTTTACGGCACCAAAGGAACTGTAGTTATGTCAGGCACCGGATATAAACTCTATAACCGGGAGGGCGAATTGCTGAAGGAAGAGGATTCAGGAACCGATCCCTCGGCCCTCCATTATGCCAATTTTTTCAATGCCATCAGGGGAAAGGATAAACTAAATTCTCCCGTCGATGAAGTGGAAAAAACAACATTGTGGTGCCACCTGGCCAATATTTCGTACAGGTTAGGGCGTGGATTTGATGTAAACTGCCGGAATGGACAGGCACTCGACCGGCATGCAATGAAGCTTTGGAGCAGAGAGTATGAACCGGGATGGGAACCCAAACTTTGAGATCCCCAGAATCATTTTTATGAACAGAAAAAATTAATTCTTATAATGCATCATAGGTAACCTGTATGGTATAAAAGGTTGGCAAAAACCACTTCAAATCAAAATTCCGGTCAGTTGTTTATACCCTATTCGTTTCATATAGAAATTAAACCTTAAGATGAACCAGAATATCAGATTTCCTAAAAACAATACAGCATTGTCTTTTATGACCTTGGCTCTACTAACTGTTTTTATTACAACCAGCTGCAACAACAAAACTGAAAAACCAAACCGGGTTATTGCGGAATTAAATATCGGTGAATCTCAGGATGTAACCTTGCAAAACGGGGAAAAAGTGCAATTGGAACTTTTAGCCATCGAGGTAGAAACAGATTCAGTCCGTAATGCCATCCGGGGAGCAAAAGTAAAGATTTCTGTTGACGGGGAAGAAATAACCCTGAATACCGGTAATTACAATTTCCCGGTAACAGTTGGAAAAGTAAAGATCGACTGTCCTTTTATTCAGGCGTATTATTCGACAGCCCATCGTGATTCCTGGGGGCTTTCCAGTGATGCCCGGTTCAGGCTTTGGCCGAAGGATAGTCCGTTTTATGATCCAAAAGAGTTTACTTATCCCATCCAGCAGAAATGGTTTGCCGGCATGTCTCAGTCCGGCAATGAGCCGACCTATGTTGACTGGGGTGAAAGCAGGACACCTGCAGTATATTATCATGCCGGTTTTGATTTTGGCGGGGCTGAAGGTATGGACAAAATCTTCTCGGCAACTGACGGAATCGTTATTGCGGCAGGAAAAGCTATATTGAATGGGTATGATGATTTCCCCTCGGATGTACGTCCGGATGTGGTCTGGATAAAAAATAACTTTGGATGGTTATTCCGCTACAGTCATTTGGATAGTATAATCGCCGGCATCAAACCAGGCGACCTGGTAAAAACAGGTCAGCACATCGGATACATAGGGAAGCAGGGACA
>JAQVON010000077.1 GCA_028702595.1 Mariniphaga sp.
AACAAAGTTGTTAAAAAACGATTACTAAAATATTAAGAGACTGTTTTAATTTTGTTTTTTTTAGCCTGTTTAATTCATGCGTTTAGTTTGATGCAGATGCAAGGCGCCGGAACCCGCAGGCATAGTTGTCTATTTCAAGGGTTTCGCAACGAAGCAGATGCATTGAAATAAACGCACTTGTGAAAAATGTTTTTCGTTCATCTGTATTATAAATCATTTGCAAATAACACTTTACCAATTCAAAAATATTTTTTATGAATTAAACAGGTTAAAAATGATTCTTATATATTTGCAACAGTTGATTATTTTTATTGTCAAAAACATGAAGTTAAACCGATTGTTCTTCATTCTATATATTCTTCCGTTGATTTCCCAATCACAGGTTAATGAATTTACACCTTCAGGTAAACCATTTGCCACCATTTATGCTAATTTTCATAAAGGGATAACAGGCAGTGCCCGCGATGAAGCGGCTTTTGAGTTGGTGCGCGGGTATATCGGGTATGAATATTACTTCAGTCCGGAGTTTTATGCAAAAATAAATGTAGACGTAGGCAGTCCTGACGATCTTTCTCCCCTGTCAAAGATCAGACGTTATGCATATTTTAAAAATGCATTTGTCAGATATTCAAAGAACAATCTCGAAATAGAATTTGGACTGATCAACCTGAAGCAGTTCAAGTTGCAGGAGGACATCTGGGAACGAAGGTATTTGATGAAAACTATCGCCGACGAACACCGGTTAGGGTCTTCCGCCGATTTGGGGGTAAATTTCTTTTACCGGTTAAGTGAGAAAATAGTTGCTGACTTCACCATTATAAATGGGGAAGGATACAGCAGTCTGCAAATGGATGATCGTTTCAAGTATAGTTTAGGTTCCACGGTTCGCATCCCCAAAAACTTTACTTCACGTATTGTATATGACATTCTTCACAATGAAATTTCCGAAACCACCCTGTTGTTATTCAGCTCATACGATTTCCGTTCGAAATGGAATATTGCTGCGGAGTATATTGTCAGAAAAAACAATGGGTGGAAAGACAATCATAACATCCACGGACTTTCCGTTTATGGCAAATATAACCTGAATGAACAGTATCAACTATTTGCCCGTTACGATAAGATAAAGTCCAATGTTTTGAAAGGTGAATCGTTGCCCTGGCACCTCAACGCTGATGGCACAGCGTTGGTTGCGGGGATCCAGTTCAGGCCAATTAATAAAATTACAATGGCGCTGAATTATCACGACTGGTACCCGAGGGCAGCCAACATGGAAGGCGGCGGATTTATTTTTCTTGACTTAGAAGTGAAAATGTAACAAAACAAATTGTCATCACGGTTTTACCAGCTTCTTCCTGGTAACCGTAATAAAGTCGCGGTGGGCTTTGATCAGATTAATGGCATGAAGCAACATATTTTTTGTTTCGGAGATAATATTGAAAAAAAGAACCGAGTTTCGGGTATTTATTTCCCCGGCTTTAATACGCTTTATTTGCGATATTTCCATTAATTCTAACCGAACGAGTATATCATCCCGTTGTTTGATCAAATCATTAATACTGGCAAATTTGTTTTCTTTGATCAGCTGAACAGCGAAATCATAAAAGTTATTAATACTGTTTTTTAATTGTTGTAACTCATCGACCTGTGAGGGAACAAAGGGTTTATGGTTGTTATTCACATGTTCATAAAGAGGTTCAACCAGAAAATTCAACGAGTGGGCCAGTTCTCGCTGATAATCAACTACCTGTACATAAAAATGACCGGAATCCACATCTTCCTCAATTTTTGAAATAGTATTTAAAACCCTGTTTTTTTGCTTCTTCGACTTTTTATTCAGGTTCTCTTTCAGGGTCAACGACTCTTTAAGATCCGAGCGCTTTTCATCCAAAAAGCTTTCTATGCTTTGTGAATAGATTTTATTGGCCATTAACACAGAGCGAGCAACCAGTCTTCGGCATTTTTCCATAACCTTTTCTGTTCCATCCATTTCAGTAATGGTTTCATCATCTTCGAACAGTTCATTTGTACTCCTTTTTTTAAAGACAATCTGTGTACGAATTACGATGAATACAGCAAGAGCAATAAAAACAAAAATCATAACCATTCCACCCACAGAAATAATCCAGGCAACGATTCCGGCAATAGAGAAGGCAGTAATAGCAGTTAAAAACCAGCCACCGATCACTGCAAATACTCCTGAAATTCTATAAACTGCACTTTCGCGCCCCCAGGCTTTGTCGGAAAGAGAAGTTCCCATGGCAACCATAAAAGTTACATAAGTAGTTGACAAAGGCAGTTTAAAGGAGGTTCCAATTGCAATTAAAATGCTTGCTACCAACAGATTAACAGAAGCTCTTAATTTATCAAAAGCAGGAGAATCATCCCCCAAATTATATTCAGATGACGCAGGCTCAAAACGAGCATGTACTTTTTCAACGAGTGTAGGAGGAATTACGTTTTTAACACTGTTATGAAAACGTGAAAAACTTCTGACCAAAACCCGGGCAATCATACTAGAGTTAAAGCGCTCTGCACCTTCACCTTGCCGAGCAAGATCTACAGATGTATTAATAACTGACTGAGCTTTTTTGGAAAAAATAAGGGTCGTCACCATGATCAGTCCGGCAATTACCAGCATATAGGTAGGAGTACTCACTTTCCCGGCAAGCACAGCCATGGAAAAGCCTTCCGGAGAGGGCGCTCCCGCTGCCATCCAGGTTTTAAACGAACTGAATCCGGCAAGTGGAACACCAATAAAGTTAACCAGGTCATTTCCCGCAAAAGCCATGGCTAACGCAAAGGTTCCAACTAAAACGATGAGCTGTAAAATTTTTAAATTAAACAACCATTTAAGCAGCTGGAGAAATATTGACCAAAATATAAAACTGAAAATAAGCAACTTACCGGTATTGTTCGAAACCCATTCACCCAATGCTTCGCCATGAGAAATTTCAATTTCAGCAAATGCTGATCCGCTAATCCCTTTAATTAATATGAAATAAGTAATGGCCGTTATTGATAATCCACCATATAACGCCCCGAAAAATTTCATATTATTCCTGTAATTGAAAGTAAAAATCATACGGGTAATATATTGAACAAGAGCACCCACAGTAAATGCAATGAGCACCGACAACAGGATGCCGGTAATAATGGCCAGGGCTTTTTCTGAATTAATATACTGCGACAGCTCACTCCACGAGCCTCCCAGATTACTGATTTTCACCAATGAAACGGCTACAGCTGATCCCAGTAGTTCAAAAACAATGGAAACAGTGGTGGAAGTTGGCATTCCAAAGGTGTTAAACGTATCCAGCAAAATGACATCCGTAATCATAACTGCCAGGAAAATCACCATGATCTCGGAGAAAACAAACATGTCAGGATGAAAAATTCCTTTCCTGGCAACCTCCATCATTCCACTCGAGAAGGTGGCACCAATAAGAACACCCATACCGGCCATTAAAAAAATTAGCCATTTGGGCGCTGCTTTCGAACCAAATGCCGAGTTCAAAAAATTGACGGCATCATTACTTACTCCAACAAATAAATCAGATATTGCCAATGTGAAAAGGATGACAACTATGATCAGATAAATATTTTCCATTATCTTTAGATTACGGCTGGCAAATATAATTGCTATTTGTCAACTAAAATATTAAAAAAATATTAACTATCGATCAAATTTTCATTAATGCTCTCTACTATTTTTCAATTGACTAAAAAAATAGATCAACTTGCGTTCTAATTTTGAATGAATTAGTAAAAAGCAGCAATTCGAATTATTCTGTTTTTTTTAAAGTTACAATCGGTTAAAATATGAAAACTTATTCTTCCCGGCAGTTAACAATCATTACTGCAGTCTTTCTAACCTTTCTGGCAACAATACTCCTGCTTATAACCAGGTGTTTATCACCAGGTATTATTGCGACAACCAGCTTCATTGTCGTTTTTTTTCTGGGTTCTTATGTATCTATCATGTATGTAATTAATAAATATATATCTGATAAAATTAGACCAGTTTATAAAACAATAAAAGATCTTCCTTTAAGTGGAAAAAAGCTGGCTGAGAAATCATCTGATTCCACCAACCTGCTTTCCAATGTTAAATTTGAAGTAGAAGAGTGGGCCAAAGCTCAAATGAAGGAGATTGAAAGGCTAAAAGAGTTGGAAAGGTACAGAAAAGACTTTGTTGGAAATGTATCTCATGAATTAAAAACTCCCATATTTAATATCCAGGGATATATTCTTACATTACTTGAAGGTGGAATTGATGATTCTAAAATTAACCTGCTCTACCTGAAGCGAACCGAAAAAAGCATTGACCGGATGATTTCCATCGTTGAAGACCTGGAGTCAATCACCAAACTGGAATCTGGTGAGCTTAAACTGAACCCCGTCAAATTCGACATCGTAAAAACGGTACGAGAGGTTTTTGAAATGGAACAATGGCAGGCAGATGAGCGTAATATTACCCTGGAAATTGTAAATCCCCCCCCGCGCCCGGTTTATGTGAAGGCCGACAGAAACCGCATCCTGGAGGTATTGACGAATTTAATCGTAAATGGAATCAAATACAGCAAAAAAGAAGGATTTGTTCAGGTTTCTTTTCACGACCTGGAAGATAATATTATGGTAGAAGTTACCGATAATGGTATTGGAATTGAAAAAAAATATCTGCCCAGGATATTCGAGCGTTTTTATCGGGTTGACAAATCACGATCCCGTGAACAGGGAGGTACCGGATTGGGGCTCTCCATCGTTAAACATATTATTGAAGCACACAACCAATCCATTCATGTTCGAAGTATCGTTGACCAGGGCACAACATTTAATTTTACACTTGAAAAGTCAAAATAACTGATCACTTTTTGTAATTCGTTTTTAAGCTTGATTAATAAAATCGTGTTACCTTTGTTTTTTTAACACATTTTTCTATGAACGAAAACAAATTAAAAATTCTGCTGGTAGATGACGAGGTTGATATTCTTGAATTTATCAGTTATAACCTTGAAAAAGAGGGGTATATTGTTTATACTGCAAAAAATGGTATTGAAGCTGTTGAGCTGGCAGAAAAAAAACAACCCCATCTTATTATACTCGATGTCATGATGCCAGAGATGGATGGCATTGCGGCCTGTGAGGAGATTCGAAAAATCCCTTCCCTCAGCAACACAATTATTGCATTTTTAACTGCCAGAGGAGAAGATTATTCTCAAATTGCAGGATTTGATGCCGGAGCCGATGATTACATCACCAAACCTGTAAGACCTAAAGTACTCATCAGTCGTGTAAAGGCATTACTTAAACGTTCCGGGGATACACAAGTGGTTGAATCTTATCTTGAGGAAGCCGGTATGGTTTCTGTCGGAAACCTGGTTATTGACAAAGAACGTTACCTGATAAAAATGAACAATCAGGAGATGGTGCTGCCGCGTAAAGAGTTTGAATTACTTTCGTTACTGGTTTCCAAATCAGGTAAGGTTTTTACCCGGGAAGAAATTTATTCCACAGTATGGGGTGAGAATGTGGTTGTGGGAGACCGTACCATCGATGTACATATTCGAAAATTGCGTGAAAAAATAGGAAATGACCACATCAAAACATTGAAAGGGATCGGTTATAAGTATGTGGAATAACCGGATTATCAGATAAGGTAAATAACCAGGTATAATACAATAAATCCTGTTGCATAACCAGCTGTTAATTGCCATGGTTTATTCCTATTCAAATACAGCCTGGACCATCCCACAATCCCCGAGGTTAGCAGAACCAGGACGATAGCCCAAACCGGATTAGTACCGGTGCGAAAAGCCAGGGCCAGCAATACTCCCAACAGGCTTCCCAGGGCTGCCATATGAGAGCTTACATCCCATTTAAGAGAAATCATTAATAGCACAATCTGCACTGAAATTGCCGCCAGTATAAAAATCTGAAAAACAGAATAAGCATCAATCCGTCGCAACAGCATATACCCCAAGTAATAGAAAAGTATGGAAAATATGAAGGGAACAGAGCGTCGGGAACCAGGATCTGCTATCAGTTTATTCCCGGGCTGGGATGCCAGCAAAGCAATGGCTAACAAAGGCAGAATGGCAGTAGTAAAAAAAACAATCAGAAGAACAAAACGCCTGGTTTCCCATGACAAAAAGGAGAAATAAAATCCTGCATGAAAGAGCAAGATAAACCCTAATGTTGGAATTATCACTGGATGGAAAATCCATGAAATTATACGGGCTGTAGTCCTATACATTTATAATTTCTTACGTAAACGGGCTACCGGAATATCCAGCTGTTCCCTATATTTTGCCACCGTACGCCGGGCTATATTGTATGACTTCTCTTTTAATATCTGTGTGAGCTTCTCATCGGTAAGAGGCTTGCGCTTGTCCTCATTGTCAACACACTCCTGAAGAATCATTTTTATTTCCCGTGTCGAAACTTCTTCTCCATCGTCCTTTTGTAATCCTTCCGAAAAAAAATATTTCAACGGAAAAATTCCAAAATGTGTTTGAATATATTTACTGTTTGAAACCCTGGAAATTGTTGAAATATCAAGTCCTGTTCTTTCAGCTATATCTTTCAGGATCATAGGACGTAACTTAGTTTCGTCACCTTCTTTAAAATACTCTTTCTGAAAATTTATAATTTCTGACATGGTAACCAACAGGGTATGATTTCGTTGTCTGATGGCATCGATAAACCACCGGGCAGCATCTACCTTTTGTTTCACAAAAAGAAGAGCATCTTTCTGGTCTTTTGTTTTCTTGGCATTATGTTTGGCCAGATCGTGCAACATATCCATATATGTATCATTAATCTTCAGCTCAGGAGTATTTTGCTGATTTAATGACAAGCTCAATTCATCGTCAACATTCTCCAGGAGAAAATCCGGGATAATATGTTGATTTGATTTATTTAAAGGATTGCTGTAGGCACTTCCTGGTTTTGGATTTAACTTCAACACCTCCCCAATTCCCTTTTTAAGGGCTTCATCAGGCAGTTCCAATTTTTTTTGGATCTTTTCATAATGCTTCCGGGTAAACTCTTCGAAAAAATCGGTTAAAATGATCCGTGCCAGCTCATTTGAATCACCTTTTTTCCGGTTCAACTGAAGGAGTAAACATTCTCTCAGGTCGCGGGCACCAATACCGGGAGGATCGAACTGTTGTATTACATGCAGTATCTCTTCCAGTTTTTTTTCAGGTACCTCCAGGTTCAGATTAAAAGCCAGGTCATCGCTGATGGAAATAATATCACGACGCAGGTAGCCGTCATCATCAATATTTCCAATGATATATTTTGCCAGCTGGTGGTCGTCTTCCGAAAGATGAACCATATTCAACTGATCGTATAGACTTTCATGAAATGAAATACCAACAGAGAATGGAATATCCACATATTTCTCATCTTTGGAATAATTGCTAGTCTGAGTTTTGTAAGTAGGTATTTCATCATCGTCAGTCAAATAATCGTCGAAAGAAAACTCATCATTATCCACGTCAGATTTCTCGTCGGATTCATTATTTTCGGTCTCCTCATCATTTTCCGGAAAATCGGATTCCAGATCGAGCACAGGATTTTCTTCCAGTTCTTTTTTGATTCGTTGTTCGAGTTGAATGGCAGGAATCTCCAAAAGCTTAATCACCTGAATTTGTTGTGGAGAAAGCTTTTGCAGCAATTTTTGCTGTAAAGTGAGTTTCTGTTCCATTTTCCTCTAATTGATCTGTAAAAATACTGTTTTTTTTGGAGGAGATCAAAGTTCAGAGGTTAGAATTCAGCATATTTTGGTGTTCGAGGGAATGCGATCACATCACGAATATTACCCATTCCCGTAACAAAGAGAATTAAACGCTCGAATCCCAGTCCGAATCCGCTATGAACGGCACTGCCAAAACGCCGGGTATCCATGTACCACCACATTTCTTCAATAGGAATATTCATCTCTTTCATCCTCTTCTCCAATTTTTCCAGCTCTTCTTCTCGTTGCGAACCTCCAATTATCTCACCAATTTGAGGAAATAGAACATCCATGGCCCTAACAGTTTTCCCATCGTCGTTCTGTTTCATATAGAAGGCCTTGATTTCTTTGGGATAATCGGTAAGAATTACCGGCCTCTGGAAATGTTTTTCTACCAGGTAGCGTTCGTGTTCACTTTGCAGATCGATTCCCCAATCAACAGGAAACTGAAAAGCATTTTTTTTGTAAGGCTTTGAATTTTTGAGGATTTCAATAGCTTCGGTATAAGTTATCCGAACAAAATCACTTTGTGAAACAAAGGATAGTTTTTCCAGCAGGTCCATGGACCGCTGGTTCATGGGTTTATTTTTTTCTTCCTGTTTCAGCCGTTCAGCCAGAAACTGCAGATCGTCGGAACAGTTTATCAGAGCATAATCAATCAGATACTTTAAAAATTCCTCTGCAAGATCCATATTATCTTTCAGGTCATAAAAAGCCATTTCAGGCTCAATCATCCAGAACTCAGCCAGATGTCGTGTTGTATTTGAGTTTTCAGCACGGAATGTAGGACCGAATGTATAGATTTCCCCCAGAGCCATTGCTCCCAGCTCTCCTTCCAGCTGTCCGGAAACAGTCAGGTTGGTTGGCTTTCCAAAAAAATCCCGTGTAAAATCAGGCTTTCCATCTTCTGTCAGCGGAGGGTTCTGTGCATGGAGTGTGGTCACTCGAAACATCTGACCAGCTCCTTCAGCATCACTTGCGGTAATTATCGGTGTATGCAGGTAATAAAATCCTTTTTCGTTGAAATATTTATGAATAGCAAAAGCCATAGCATGCCGGATGCGAAAAACAGCACCAAATGTATTGGTACGAAAACGAAGATGGGCATTTTCACGTAAAAATTCGAGAGAATGTTTTTTAGGTTGTATAGGGTACCTATCCGGATCAGCTTTCCCCAGTATCATTATATCTTCAGCTATCATTTCCAATCTCTGTCCGCTTCCCTGCGATTCGGCTAATACACCGGTAACCGAAAGGGCTGCTCCGGAATTAATATCGTGTAATAATTTGGCATCATAGACTGAGGTATCAGCAACAACCTGCAGATTATGAATAACAGAACCATCGTTCAGGGCAATAAAGTTCACATTTTTACTTTCCCGTTTCGTTCTAACCCATCCTTTTACCAGGATTTTATCACCCGGTTGCCCGGTAGTCAGAATTTCCTTAATTTTCAATCTTCTCATTTTCCTTCTGCTTTGTTCTCCTTGTTCTGATTTATTTCTCACAGGTTTACAAAAGTAAATTTTTATGTTGATTTTCAGGTAGGCATGATTTTTTTTTTCCTTTTTTGAAGAAATGGTAAAATTGAAAAGCCATCTGCAAAATTGCAGATGGCTTTTACCTGGTTGATTGATTCGTTAAAATAACATCCCCTATTCCAAAATTCCCGGAACAGGTATCTGTGCTTTATCCATATAACCCAAATTGCCCATTATGAACTTTTCAGGTCCCAGTTTCAGGTCTGAGTTCATCATTTCATCGAAGGTTACCTCTTTTCCGGTATAGGCAGATATTCGCCCCATGATGGCAACCATATTGGAAATGGCTGTCTGTTCGGCTTCATTAAATGGAATATTCTGACGGATACAGGTTACCAGGTTAATGTGTTCCTGCACATAGGGACTTGTTTCGGAGCCTTCAGCAACGAAAAGCTGATTTCCAGCAGCGTCCACAATTTGCGGTTTATGACCAACGGTTGTAGCAATGGCTTTAGTTCCGTGGAATATCTCGTAAACAGCATTAGCGCACCCGTTAATTTGGCGGCACATACTATGAACTTGTCTGCCGTCTTCATAAACAAAATCAACACTAAAATTATCATATTGATCGCCGGTTACGCGACGTTGACGTGAACCAAAACCCACAGCTTTCACCGGATGGCCTTCCATGAACCAGCTGGCCACGTCGATATTATGAACATGTTGTTCAACAATATGGTCGCCTGAAAGCCAGGTCCAGTTGACCCAGTCCCGAATCATCCACTCCATTTCGCTCCAGCTCGCATTTTTATCACGGTGCCACAATTTCCCCTGATTCCAGTAAACGTTAGCAGAAATGATTTGGCCAATAGCGTTGTTATTGATTTCCTTCCAAAGGTTAACATAACTGTGCTCATGGCGTCTTTGGGTGCCGGTAACCACCTTAAGACCTTGTGATTCAGCCATTTTGGCTGCCGTAATAATTTGTCGGATACCTGCCGGGTCAACGGCCAGAGGTTTTTCCATAAAAACATGCTTGCGGGCTTTTACTGCTGCCTCGAAATGTTCTGCTCTAAATTTTGGAGGAGTAGCAAGTATGACAATATCTACACCGGCATCTATTACCTTTTCGAAAGCATCAAACCCAACAAAACATTTTTCTGCAGGAACCTCAATTCCTTTTTCTTTTTGTAATTTATTTCTCAGGCTATCGACCCTGTCCTGGAAAACATCACCCAGTGCAACAACCGAAAGGCTTGGGCCGGCATCCAGAAAATTAATAGCAGCGCCTGAACCGCGACCGCCGCAACCTATGATACCTGCTTTCAAGACAGGCCCGTCAGGAGCAATATCCAGCATAGGCGGGAGATTTAATTCCCTTTTTTTATAATCAAAAACACCTGCTGCTGCACCGGAAGAGTTACCTCCGCCTCCACCTCCGGCACAGGAGGTAAATGTTCCAACTCCCATGGCACCTGCTGCACCCACGGCAGCTGCACCTGTTAAAAATTTACGTCTCGATAAATTATTATTACTCATATTCTTATATTTAAGTTGAATTCAAATCTCGAAATTAATTATTTTTTCCGGTTTTTTCATCAAATTCACAAATAACTCTGAACCCGATGTAATTGCAATCCGACAGCCACCATATACTTTTAGGCATTTGTGGATCAGTGCGTAACCAATCGACTGAACGCGTGTAATCACGTGAAGCGCTTCTGACGTCTGAAACAGAACTTCTGAATGAGCCTCCTTTAACCACACGTTCTTCGCCGGTCGCAGGACCACGGGGATCAGTCACTCCATCTGACAATTGGGAAAATGCATCCTCGGTATACCAGTCGGAACAATACTCAAGAGCATTCCCCAACATATTTTTCAAACCAAAAGGATTGGCTTCCACAGCATCCGGTTCTTCAGTTCTTCCGCGACTATTTCCTTCATATATCACAAATTGATTGATCAGATCACTGCCTGAACCGAAGAGATTTCCCAAAAACCCTTTTTTCTCAAAATCCCGTGGCTGCCCTTCAAAAAAGTAAGGTGTATGGGTTCCTCCTCTGGCTGCAAATTCCCATTCGGCCTCGGTAGGCAGACGATAAGTTTTCCCGGTAACCCTGGAAAGCCATTTGCAGTATGTTTCAGCAGCATGGTAGGTCATGGTAATAGCCGGACGGTTACCCATTCCCCAGTTCTGATCGGGTTGACCATAAGGAGGAGTTGGCCCGGAAATAGCGTCAACATCTGATTCTGTGCGGGATCCTTCTGTATCGGTAGAACGTCCCTCTGCAGCTGTTGCATCATAAAAAGCCAGATACTCATTCCAGGTTACTTCCACTTCAGCCATAAAGAATGGACTGATCTTTACCTCCTTTTGTGGCCCTTCATCTGAATCCCTGTAAGGCTCATCAGCAGGACTTCCAATTCGGAAAGACCCTCCGGGAATGGCCTTCATACGAAAAGAAACAGTAGTTTGAGGAATCGTTTCTGTAAAATCTTCATGAGCAATCACTTCAGCCGGAGCAGTAAATACCTCCCTGTCACCGTCATTCCCTAATCCAAAATCAACATTGGCAGCATGTATGGCATCGGGATCGTAATGGCCTACATTCAAATGACAATTGATACAACGAAGTTCCTCTTCATTTTGACTGTAATATAAATGAGCATCCTGACCTTCTTTGGTTAACGTAAGAGGGAAAAGATTTTGATGGCAATGCAGGCATGCTGATTTATAAACATGTAGTTGTGCATGTTCCAATGTGGACTTCAATTCCCAGTCAAAATCAGCGCTGTCCTTGAAAACAAATCCGTAAACATCACGCATCCCTGTAATCGCCTTCTCTTTCAAGTACCCCTCTCCCTTGGGAGGTAAATGACATTCCACACAACCAACCCGGAAACCTGAAGGATTATCGTAATGGGTAGATAACTTCCAGGAATCGAACACATGAGGATGCACATGACAAATTTCACAAAACTCATTGGAAGATGTATATTCCAGCGTCTTATGTGAAAAAATGGCGATTACCACACCGAGCACGATGCCAATGAAGATAACCAACAAAAGCTTTCTCTTCAAGTATGTAACAATCCTATTCATCGTATTAAAATTGTAAATTTTAAGGTATCAGTTGGAGCTCACATATATTTTAATCATTTTCTTTTGTGTAAATATCATGCTCGTTTCAACATTTATCATTATAGATTACGGATGTCCAAAAATAATAATTTATCAAAGGGTTGAAATGGTTTATCCACTTTAATAGCTTATTTAGAAACAATCAATTTTCGCAGAAGGAAAGCGTTGAATGATCAGGCATTGAATGACGCTTTCAGAAATATTACCTGAGTCATTCCTGCTTATGCAAAATAGACCGTTTACCTGATGATCATTTTTTGAGCTACAATTTTTTCTTCCGAAACGATTTTTGCCAGGTACACTCCAGGTTTTATTCCTTCAGCAGATATTCTGGTCAGTCCATTCCATCCTTTTTCTTCATTTACAACCTGACCAACAAGGTTTATCAGCTGAAAATTATAGGTTTTTATTCCCTGCACATCAACATAAAAGTAGTTTCCGGTGACCGGATTCGGGTATATCCGGCATTCCATAACATGAAGAGGATGGCTGGCAGAGGAAACCAGATCAACAGTAACCTGACAACTTGCAGAAAAATTTCCTTCGTGTGTAGTAACTGTAATGGTTGTCATCCCTTCTGTCCCATGGGCAGCAGTGACCAGTCCGCTTGCATCCACCCGGGCCACGGTGGTATCCGAGGAGCTCCATATCAATGTTCTGTTTCTTGCTGTGTCAGGAAATACTGTTGCTGTCAACTGAATAGTCCCCCCATCGGCGAGGGTAACCGAAGTGCTGTCCAGCACAACGCCTTCAACAGGTATTACAGTGGTATCCAACAAAATATGTGGATGAACCATCCGGCTGACATATTGTGTCATGGTCTCTTCCATCTCCATCTGTTCTTTGATAATATCTTCGTATGGCCACGGCCACAATGGGATAGTTGTAAGATTCCCATCGACATAACGGTAATTCAGGTTTTCTGTTACAACATTATTTTGTTTGATTTTGGAGGGTGATCCAATAAGTGCTCTTTTGGGTAAGTCTACCTTTCCAGAGGTATTCACAATTATTCCATAGTTCAGTGCATTTTTCCATATCACAACATCTTCAAGCTGTCCACTCCACTTCGACATCAGGTGAACGGCAGGGTTAGAACGGGGGACAATATCCCGTGCCTGACCATTGTCGAGGTCGAAACAGCCCAACACATAGTTGTATCCGCTCGGGAGGGTATGATCATCAAAAACCATTCCTCCCTGAACAAGGGCCCAGGGATTTTCAGGTGATTGATCTGACTCCGGGTGGAAACGGGTTTCAAATGCAATACAATTCTCGGCAATGCAATTATCACAGTCGTATAAATTGAATCCGGAATGTGGTCCACGGTCGTAACCATACCCGAGCTCCGTGTTTGTTGGCCGGAAAACACCTCGTCTGACAGTGCAATTGGAAGATTGAAAAAACATAAAGTCATACCTGCCCGTTCCCCATGCCCAAACATCCTCCGCCAAAATGCGATCGGAATATGCAATACCAAATATATGGCAATTGTCGTTGAAACTCAACTCAGCATGCCCGTCCTGAGCTACGAGATAACCTGCATTTAACCCTGCACAACGTGTTACGATCATATTATTGCAGTTGCCGATACTCCATGCTGTATGTTGGGTATTGCCTGCTTTCAACCCGTCGATTTTTATATAGCTGCAATATTGAATTTCAACCGCATTTTCCAGTTTAGCGTTGCCATTGATAAATGCCTCACAAACCTCTTCTGCTTTTATGGTAATCCAGCTTGACTCTGTTCCCCGAATATTCCTCATAACTAATGCTTCCTTATACTCCCCTTTCAGAAGGATTAACTCATCCCCGGGCTTTAATAATTTTACCGCTGCTGACAGCGATTTCATCGGAGTGCTTTTACTGGTACCATCACCGGTACCATCAGGGGAAACATAAACCACTTTCCCTGACAAACCAGGAATCAAAAAAAACATTGAAAAAAATACCAAGAGATAATGAAACCTACACATCATGTAAATATTTTAGTGATAATTAGAGACTGTTATAATTCTATTTTGAAACAATTTTCAGGGCAATATCTCCGATGAACTCCGGAGATTCTATGGTCACTTCACCTCCCTTATGTTTCCATTTTTTCCTGACTGTTTTATTCCCGGTTTTTGTATTCCACCATTCGGTTTTGTATTTCCCATTTGGGAGATCCAGGTTGAGTCTGATTTTTTGAATTTTGGCATCTAATTTATCCGGATCCTCCGGTTTCCACGGAAGGGGAACATGGCAGTATAGGGCATACGCTTCCCCGGGATCGGCCAATACATAAGAGGTCATTTCTTCCGATATGCTTTTTACAAT
>JAQVON010000078.1 GCA_028702595.1 Mariniphaga sp.
CCCCAGTCGCTGTGCCCACTCCGGACACAACCGGCCTGCTGCCACATCGCAGGTATACGTCTCCCGGTATAGCCGGTCACGCAAGCCCGATAGCAGGGGATCCAGCGCTGCCAGAAACTCCTCCGGGGGCAACCCGCCAAAAGCTTCGTGCCACATGGCCTTATGACCGGCGGCACAACGACTGCGCTTCAGCGTTTTGGGATGGGTGTTGCCCGTCAGCAACCCCGGGATCCAGTCGCAATGCTCTACCCACGAGTAAGCCGCACGCAATACACCGGCATCTTCCCGGATAACATGCAACAGCTTGGCCCAGAACCACTCCGATGAATAAATACCTCCTTCATACCGGGTGAAGTCAACCTCCCACTTCCGGGCAAGAGCGTTGATCTCTTCAGCTTCCTTTACGGCAGTATGATCCTTCCACAAAATGAACATCGCATTGGGATTCTCCTCAAAGCCACGTGTTAATGCCAAAGGGGTACCCTGCTCATCTACCGCAACCGGCGTCGATCCGGTGGTGTCGACCGACAGGCCTGCTACCTTTTCTGCCACACCGGCAGGAGCCTGCCTTAATGCTTCACGAACAGTGTACTCCAATCCCTCAAGGTAATCGGCCGGATGCTGCCGGAACCGGTTCACCGAAGGATCACAATACAACCCCTCCTTCCAGCGGGTATAGTGAAAAACTGCTCCGGAAATCTCTTCACCGGTTTCTACATGCACCACTAACGAACGAACCGAGTCGGTGCCAAAATCAATTCCTATGGTGTATTTTTCTGTTGTCATCAAACTTTTATTTATCGGGTTAATACGATTTTTTTTGTTTTGTATGGCCGGGAGCCAGGCGGTGATCCACACGGTGCACCACATGCTCCCAGTGGTTGCTTTCAAACAACGGACTCCGGTCGGGCGCTCCCACAACCTGCCCGTCGATCTTAGCTGCTGCCCAGGCTCCTTCTTTCACGTATTTCGTCATTCGTCATTCGTCATTGATCTTTCCTGTCCGTAATAGGCATTATCCCCGTGCTTTCGCCGGAAGTGTTTGTCGAGAAGCTCCTGCGACATGGTTGCCCCGGGCCGGATCACCAGGGTGCGAAAAGCCATTTTCGCCACTTCTTCCATCACCACGGCATTATGAACGGCATTGTCCGGATTGACACCCCAGGTAAAAGGACCGTGATTATTCACCAATACGCCGGGTACAGCAACGGGATCGAGCTCTTTGAACCGCTCCACAATCACCATACCGGTCTGCTTTTCGTAATCCTGCTCAATCTCGGTTTGTGTCATTTCCCGGGTACAGGGAATCTCACCATAGAAGGTATCGGCATGGGTTGTGCCCAGTGCCGGAATGCTGCGTCCTGCCTGCGCCCAGCTGGTGGCCCACCCGGAATGGGTGTGCACAATGCCGCCAATGGAACCAAACTGCCGGTATAAAACCAGATGCGTAGGTGTGTCACTCGACGGCTTTAGCGTGCCTTCCACTACCTGACCATAGAGGTTTAAAACAACCATGTCGGCAGGCTTCATCCTGTCGTAAGAAACACCCCCGGGCTTGATCACTACCAAACCCCGATCACGGTCAATGCCACTTACATTGCCCCAGGTGAATACCACCAGACCATGACGCTGAAGTGCCTGATTGGCAAGAAATACCTCTTCTTTTAATTTTTCAAGCATGAACGTTCATGTTAAAGGTTGATTATCAGATTCAATTATTGATTCATTTAAAAAAGTAAAAATAACACTTAATTATGAATGGCGGAAAAAATCAAAAAAAAAAGTCCGGCTATCTGCCAGACTTCTTTTCTCTATCCAATTGGTTGTTCTGTTTGGTTATCCGATTTTGATTTCCACCGGGGGCTTCACCTGTGCTTCCTCTCTTTTGGGAAGAGCCAGGGTGAGGATACCGTTTTCAAAACGGGCATTAATCTTGTCGGCATCAACGGTTTTGGGAACCTTGAATTTCCGTTCGAAACCGCGAACACCAAACTCACGATGTTCAAATTTATATGCTTCCGTATTCTCTTCTTTTTCCTCCGGAAGCTCTGCCTTCACGGTTAAAATATTCTCGTGGTAGTTCAGCTGAACATCCTCTTTCTTAAAACCGGGCAGCAACATCTCCAGCCTGAAATCCTTGTCGGTCTCGAAAATGTTCGTCGACGGCTTGCAGCCACATCCATTCAGGTAACTCTCGTCGTGATCGTTACGCAAAAAGTTTTCAAATAACTCATTCACTAAATTGTGAGTTACTGCATTGTGCGGATGATGAAATCTTACTAAGTTCATAATAATTCCTCCTTTAATTTTATTTTTAATTCTTTTTTTCAAATCTCTGCTGTCATCTAATCAATTCCTGTTCCAACCCGTAAAACAGATGGAAAATGAGAAAAAATGTCTATAAGCATGACAATTTGTCTGAACAAGGAGGCAATATCATGCGGATATGGCAGGAAGAAGTTTGAAAGTTTGAGGGTTCGAGGGTTTGAAAGTTTGAGAGTTCGAGGGTTTGAGGGTTTGAAAGTTTGAGGGTTCGAGGGTTTGAGCACAAAAAAACCGTGTGATGGTTCATCACACGGTTGTACAATTCATAAAAAAACTATTCTTAGAGAACTGCCTTGCAGGCATCAAGTAGTTTTTGCGCATTCTGGTTGGTAGCATCGAGTGCTTTGGCTTTTTCGAGCACTTCCACAGCAGCTTTGAATTCTGTTTTTGCTTTTTCTACTTCGGTGGTATAGGCATCGTCGGCTGTGGTCATCGCGCCGCTGTTTACTTTTTGGTTGGCAGCAGTGAGTATAGCCACACCTTTTTTATAAATTTCGTTGCCTTCCGACACATACACTCCGGCGAGGGCTTTCGACAACCGTTCATCACCGGCAAATTTCTCTACGCCTTGCTCCAGGGCAGCTTTATATTCGGCATCCTTATTCTGCTTACGCAGCGTGATAGCCTTATAGTAAAGGGCTGTTTCCGCGCGGTAATCTTTTTCCACACATTTCCCAAAAAGTTCCACGGCTTTATCGAGGATCTCTCCGCGGTAGGCGGCAATAGCTGCATTATAAATCAGCGACTCCACATCGCCTTCGGCGGTGGCAATAGCTTGTTCATAACTGGCCACCGTGTTGGCATGGTCTTCCTTATCATTATAAACCATAGCTTTGTATTCATGACTCTTGGATACATTCACTCCGGCAGCAATGGCTTTGTCGAAATAAGAAATGGCTCCTTCAGCATTTCCGGCTTTGTATGCCGCAAATCCTATATTAAAATTAATGGCCGGATCCACCTCCACGTCACCTATATTTTTCATGGCTTCATCGTAAAGTGTGAAAGCTTTGGCATAATCTTCAGCTTTCAAAGCTTCGTTGCCCTGATTGATTTTTTCGGCTGCATCCTGAGCAAACGAAAACACAGAGAACATAATGGCGGTCAGTACAAATAATACTTTTTTCATCTTTCTAAGTTTTTATTTAAATATCTAATCTTTTTTATTGAATGGTCAAAAATAATAATATTGATGAAATGATCACGCTAATTTTTAAGATAATCAAAAATAACAAATTAAATGACGAACGACGGGAAAATGTTTACTAAATCTCTTCCTCTGCGTCTTCGCACCTTTGTGATAAACAACTGCCACTAAAAAAACAAATATCCTGCCAAAAATGAATTCCTGCTTTCTATTTAGAGAGGGCATCGATTGTACGAGCCAGTTGCACAGAGAATTCGTAGAGAAGTTGCCGGGCATTTTTCATGGACTCTTCCAGCTCAAGTGGCTTACCTATGAAGCTGAAAATCCCGTTGAACGCTGCTGATGCCTCCGGGTCGATGCTTCCTCCGATGGCTATGACAGGCTTGCCGGCTTTCGAGGCAGCTTTGGCCACGGCGCAGGGCGCTTTATCGTGCAGGGTTTGCCTGTCGATCCTCCCTTCTCCGGTAATCACCAAATCGGCCTGCCGGAGCTGTTCATCGAAGTTCAGGAAGTTCAGGATGAATGGCGCTCCGGGTACTATTTCAGCATCGAAAAAGGTTATCAGTGGCAGAGCCACACCACCTGCTGCGCCGGCTCCCTTCCGGTTAGCCAGCGTTTTCCCGGATTCCTGTTCCAGCAGATGACACCATCGCGTGAGCCCGTTTTCCAGCACACCGGCTGTCTTTTCCGTTACTCCCTTTTGTTTCCCGAACACGGCTACAGCTCCTGTAGTACCAAGCAGCGGATTGTTCACATCGCAGATAACCTTCACCGAAGCATGCGGCATACCGGAAGGTTTAATGATTTTGCTGATATGCTGCAGATTATTGCCGTTTCCCTCTAAGACCTGCCCCTCGTTGCCGGTGAGCTGAAATCCCAGCGCTGCCAGCATGCCGGCGCCGCCATCGATGGTGGCACTGCCGCCCACACCGAGCAGGATCTCCGTGCAACCGTTCCGGAGGGCATGACGAATCAGCTGACCGGTTCCATAAGAAGATGCCCGGAGAGGATCAGGCTCACCCGGCTGTAATAACCGCAGTCCCGAAGCATCGGCCATCTCTATGACCGCCGTTTTTCCCGATACCCCATAACCGGCTTCCACTGACCGGCCCAGCGGATCATTAACCCAAAGCTTTATAGGCGTTGCACCCAACGCACGACAAATAACCTCCCCGGTAAAATCACCCCCATCAGCTACCGGCAATTTGCTCACAACAAAACGGGACGACACACCCAAAAACGCCTCCTCCACTGCGCTGGCAAAAGTAAATGCATCCAAACTCCCCTTCATGGAGTTGGGCGCTACCAGAATATGTATTTGATGATCCATCAATTTTCTCCCCTCGTTACAGAAATGACACCTTTCACTTTTTTCATTTTCTGAAGTAGAAATTCCAAATGATCGAGGCTTAACACGGATATTTTTAAAATCCCCTCAAATTTGCCCCTGTTGGAATTGATGTGGATTGAACGCAAACGGGCACCCGTATCCTTCGCTATGATATGTGAAAGATCAGAAACAATTCCGGCTTCATCGGTACCCGAAATATACAGAGTGGTCAGAAAAGCACCCGGCGTGGACGTCTCTTTCCACCTGGCCCGGATAATCCGGTAGGGAAACCGCTCTTTCATCTGCTGGGCATTGGGACAGCTGGTCCGGTGAATTTTAATCCCATCCCGGATGGTCACAAAGCCAAAAATCGCGTCGCCATAAACAGGATTACAGCAGCGGGCCAGTTTATAGTTGATGTTCTTCAGGTGATTATCTATCACCAGGTAATCGTCGTTTCCCCCGGCCGGCAGCTCATGAAACACCTTCTCCGGCACCAGATCCCCCAGGGTTTGCCGCACATCCTGCTCCCCAGGCTTTTCCGTAAACAACGCCTTGAGCTCCAGCGGATCAATCTTGCCGGAAGCTACCTCCCCGTAAAAATCAGCCGCAAGTTTAAACTCATATTTCTTCAGCATCTTCCGAATGGCATCGTCGTTGAGCTCAAGCTTCCAGTTTTTAAACTTACGAATCAATATTTCACGCCCCTGTGTGGCCAGGTTTTTTTTCTCTTCGTTCAGACTGGCTTTCACCCGGCTGATAGCCTTGGAGGTGACTACAAATTCAAGCCAGTCCATTTTAGGTTTCTGGTTATTGGAAGTATCGATTACCACCTGGTCGCCATTTTTGAGCTTGTACCTGAGGGTTACTTTTTTGCCGTTTACCATGCCTCCCACACATTTATCGCCCAGGTGGGAGTGAATTTCATAAGCAAAATCGAGCAGGGTGGAACCTGCAGGCATCTTTTTCAAATCGCCCCTGGGTGTGAACACAAATGTTTCATCTTTGTATACATCCAGTTGAAACTGATCAATAAAATCGACCACGTTCAGCTCCGGGTTTTCCAAAATCTCCCGGATGCCGGTGAGCCACGACTCAAACGATGTGCTCTCTTTTCCCCCTTTATACTTCCAGTGGGCCGCCAGTCCTTTTTCTGCCACTTCATCCATACGCCTGGTACGTATCTGTACCTCCACCCACCTGCCATGTGGCCCCATCACGGTAGCATGCAGCGATTCATAACCATTCGACTTGGGAATGGTTATCCAGTCACGCATCCGTTCGGGATTGGCCTGGTACTGTTCGGTAACGATCGAATAAACCGTCCAGCAATCGGTTTTTTCATTCCGCGAATCGGAGTCCAGTATGATGCGAATAGCAAAAAGATCCAGCACCTCATCGAAGGAGACTTTCTTTTTCTGCATCTTATTCCAGATGGAGTAAACCGATTTCGTCCGTGCTTTCATGGAGAACTCATACCCTCTTTCCCGAAGTGTTTTTTCCAGAGGTTTCACAAATTCAGCCACAAAGTTTTCCCGCTCCTTTTGAGTTTCTGCCAGTCGTGTCGTCACATAGCTATACCCCTTGAAGTTCTGGTATTTCAGGCACAGGTCCTGCAGTTCGGAGTTGATGGCATAGAGACCCAGACGGTGTGCCAGCGGCGCATACAGGTGTGAGGTTTCATTTGCCAGCCGGTACCGTACCTCCTCCGGATAGAGATCGAGATGGCGCATGACCTGCAGCCGGTCGGCTGTTTTGATGAGAATCACCCGTACATCACCAGCCAGGGCTAACAACAGCTTCCGGTAGTTCTCGGGATGCAGCTCTACCGTGTCGGTGCCCAGGGAATTGATCTTGGTCATGCCCTCCAAATTGGCAGATACCGTAGTCCCAAAATGCTCTTCAATCTCCCCATGAGCAACCTTTTTGGCCAAATCGGCATACATCACATTATGAAGCATCCCGGTAATCACCGAGTCGGGCTCCAGACCAATCTCCTCCGCGATGATCGTGGCCACCTCCAACGCGTGCACCAGAATATATTCCCCAGTCTTAAACTGTCGGTCACCAACCACTGAACGGACATACCGAAACGCTTCATCCAGCTTCCGCAGCGCCGGTTCCTGCCAGGTAACCCGGCAAACTTCCTTTAATGCTTCATAACATGTGTAAACCTGTTCATCCCATTCCATCAGCTTATTCCAAAATGTTTTATACTTCCTTCCCAATCCCCTGATCCGCTTTGCTGCCAGAGGCTAACCTGCTAAATATCAAAAAAGGCCGCGTAGAAGCAGCCTTTTAAATTTCCATCTAAATTATAAAAACTATGCCGACTGCGTTGCATCAACAAATATACGCTGTTTTAACTCACGGTCAAGCATAAATAACCCGTTACCCTTGCCATCAATGAGCTTCAGCGTATCGAGAATGGCAGTTACATTGGCCTCTTCCTCCACCTGCTCATCAACAAACCACTGCAGGAAGCTCTGGGTAGCATGATCACGCTCCTCCACAGCTATATCCAGAATGGCATTGATCAGAGCTGTCACATGTTGTTCATGCTCCAGCGTCATCTGCGCTATCTGCATCACACTGTCAAACTCAACAGGCATCTGATCAATGGCCTTAAGCTCTGCTTTCCCGCTTCTTTCAATCACATATTTAAAAATTTTGTTGGCATGTGTCAGCTCTTCCTGGTATTGTACATACATCCAGTTGGCAAAACCGGGCATACCCTTGTCTTCGAACCAGGCCGACATCGACAGGTACAAAAATGCAGAATATTGTTCTGCATTGATCTGCTCGTTTAAAGCTTTGAGTACTCTTTCCTTTAACATATTTTCAATTTTTAATTTGGGTTAAATGTAAGAATTATCACTGAATCTATAACAATCAAAAGGTCAAAAAAGATCAAACCGTTTGTCTAAATCCCTAACTTTTGCGCATTTAACAAATTCTTTACAATACCTTTTGAATCTCCATTAAAAAAATTTAACTATTTTTTCAGGAGTTTGTTTTTATATATTTGCGCCTTTTATTTTTAAAACGATTTTTTACCGGAAAAGAATGAAGCAAATCAGATTTATCAGCGCTGACGAAGCTGTCAGAGTAATTCAGTCGAACGACCGTGTTCATCTTCACAGTGTGGCAGTTACGCCTCATCCGTTAATTCGTGCCATGTGCGAGCGTGGGCGGAACAAAGAATTCAGGAATGTCCGTATCCAGCACATCCACACCGAGGGTTGTGCTCCATATGCTGACCCGGAATTTGAAGGGATCTTTCAGCTGGAGTCGTTTTTTGTGGGCCATAACGTGCGTAAGCAGACCCAGGCAGGGTATGCCGATTATATTCCTGTGTTCCTGCAGGAGACCCAACGGCTTATCCGCGAGAACTACCTGAAGGTCAATGTGGCCATGATCCAGGTTTCCGTACCCGACAAGTTTGGTTATACATCGCTGGGAACCTCCGTTGATGCCACCCTTGCTGCCGTGGAACATGCCGACACGGTGATCGCCATCGTGAACCCCAATGTGCCCCGGGCGTTTGGTGATGCCATGATCCATATCAATGATATTGACTTGTTTGTGGAGGATGACAGCGAGCTGGTTATTGCCGAACCCGGACCGATCAGCGATACCGACCGCCTCATTGGCAGCCATGTGGCCGAGTTAGTGGAAGACGGAGCTACCCTGCAGATGGGTATTGGCGCCATCCCCAATGCCGTGCTTTCCATGCTCGGTAATCATAAAAACCTGGGAGTGCATTCCGAAATGTTCGCTGATGGTATCCTGCCTCTGGTCGATAAAGGTGTCGTAAATGGTAAAAATAAAAAAATCGATAAGGGCAAAATGGTGGCTACCTTCCTCATGGGATCAAAAAAACTGTACAACTTCATCCATGATAACCCCGGCGTGCTGATGCAGGATGTCAAATATACCAACGCGGTGAATGTGATTGCTAAAAACCCAAAAGTTACAGCGATCAACTCCGCGTTGCAAATCGATATAACCGGCCAGGTTTGTGCCGACTCCATCGGAACAAAGTTCTACTCGGGAGTGGGCGGGCAGATCGATTTTCTGCGCGGTGCCTCCCTGAGTAAAGGTGGTAAACCAATAATTGCCATGCCATCAGTAACCAACAAGGGAATCAGCAAAATTGCCCCAATCCTTACCCCCGGAGCCGGAGTGGTGAGCACACGGGCAAATATCCACTGGCTGGTTACTGAATACGGAGCTGTAAACCTCTACGGAAGAACATTGCAGGACAGAGCACGACTGATCATCTCTATCGCTCACCCCAACCACCGGGAAGAGCTTGAAAAAGCAGCTTTCGAACGATTCGGCCCGCACTTCCATTTTGTTTCGGATAATCCAATAAATAAATAAAATTTATGAAAATTTCACATATCGAACATATCGGCATCGCGGTAAAAAGCCTCGACGAAGCAGTTCCCTTTTATGAAAACATACTGGGATTGAAATGCTACGCCATAGAAGAAGTAACCGACCAAAGAGTAAAAACAGCCTTTTTCAGGGTCGGCGACACCAAAATTGAACTCCTGGAATCAACCGACCCTGAAGGACCCATCGGGAAGTTCATTGAAAACAAAGGACCGGGCATTCACCATATTGCTTACGCGGTGGAGGATGTGAACGATTCCCTGACAGAACTCGAACAAAACGGGGTCAGACTTATCGACAAAACCGGCAGGAAGGGAGCCGAAGGTCTGAATATAGGTTTTTTACACCCGAAGTCTACCCTGGGTGTACTCACTGAAGTTTGCGGAAAAGAATAACCAGGTATAATATTTAAGATAGTAATATGAGTAGTAGCGATAAAGTAAAAAAACTGATCGAACTGCGGGCAGAAGCAAAGCTTGGCGGAGGTATCAAGCGCATGGAAGCGCAACACCGGAAAGGAAAATATACGGCGCGTGAACGTATTGAGATGTTGCTCGATGAAGGCAGTTTCGAGGAATTCGACATGTTCGTAACCCATCGCTGTACCCATTTCGGAATGGAGAAACAACAGTTCCTGGGCGATGGCGTGGTTACCGGCCACGGAACAATCGACGGGCGTGTGGTTTATGTTTTCTCGCAAGATTTTACTGTTTTTGGGGGTTCCCTGTCGGAAACATTCGCCCAGAAAATTTGTAAAGTGATGGATATGGCCATGAAAGCCGGAGCTCCCGTAATTGGTATTAACGACTCCGGCGGAGCACGCATCCAGGAAGGAGTCAACTCCCTGGCTGGTTATGCTGAAATCTTTGAGCGGAACATCCTGGCTTCAGGTGTCATTCCCCAAATTTCTGCCATCTTTGGCCCATGTGCCGGAGGAGCTGTCTACTCTCCTGCACTTACCGATTTTATCATGATGACCGAACAGAACTCATACATGTTCGTTACAGGTCCTAAAGTGGTGAAAACAGTGACCGGAGAAGATATTTCCGTGGAAGACCTCGGTGGCGGCAAAGTGCATGCTTCCAAATCAGGTGTATCCCACTTCCTCGTGGAAGATGAAAAGGAGGGCCTGATGCTGATCCGTAAACTGCTGACGTTCATTCCGCAAAATAACCTCGAAGACCCCATCGTTACAGAGAGTGCTGACCCCATCGACCGAATGGATGATTTCCTGAATGAGATCATACCCGAAAATCCAAACCAGCCCTACGATGTGACCGACGTGATCACATCTATTGTGGACTATGGTGAGTTCCTGGAGATCCACCGGAACTATGCCAGGAACATCGTGGTGGGATTTGCCAAGTTCGATGGCCACCCAATGGGTATCGTGGCGAATCAGCCGAACTACCTGGCCGGAGTACTCGATATTGAAGCTTCCCGCAAAGCAGCCAGGTTTGTACGGTTCTGTGACAGTTTCAATATTCCCATCCTGACCCTGGTGGATGTGCCCGGATTCCTGCCCGGCAGCCGCCAGGAATACGGCGGCATCATTACTCATGGGGCAAAACTGCTGTTTGCCTACGGCGAAGCAACCGTGCCGAAAATTACAGTGACCCTCCGCAAATCATATGGCGGCGCTCACGACGTGATGTCCTGTAAACAGCTGAGAGGCGACCTGAACTATGCCTGGCCAACAGCCGAAATAGCGGTGATGGGAGCTTCCGGAGCCGTGGAAGTGCTCCATGGGAAAAAACTGGCCGGACTGGAAAACCCGGAAGAGAAAGCAAAACAAATAGCTTCCCTGGAAAAGGAATATAACGAGAAATTCGCTAACCCATTCCAGGCAGCTGCTCTGGGGTATATCGACGATATCATCGAACCCCGGAATACCCGGTTCAGAATTATTCGCGGACTGCAAAGCCTCGCTACTAAAAAACTGGTGAATCCGCCTAAAAAACACTCAAATATTCCGCTCTAATATGAATACTCTTTTTTTAATCCTTGCAAATAATAAAGATTTTGCCCTGACGGTTACTATCGTCGGTTTTGGTATTGTATTGACAGCTCTCTCCCTGCTGGTGATCGTTTTCTCCAAACTGCCGAAAATCATCCACATGAAATTCAATAAGAAAAACAAACAGGAGAAAAATGAAAAACCCCAAAAGCTGCCTAATGAACATATCGAGGGTAACGCAACAGCTGCTATCAGTCTGGCACTCCATCTCTATTTTAACGAGCTACATGACGAGGAGAGTAACATCCTGACAATCAAAAGGGTCAGGAAAGTGTATTCCCCCTGGAGTTCAAAAATTTATACAGTAACCCAAAACTGGCCCGGTAAATAAATAAATTGATACCATGAAGAAATATAAATTTACAATCAGCGGACATGCATACGATGTTCACATAAAAGAAATCGACGACAATATAGCAAGCTTAGACGTAAACGGCACGCTATACGAAGTGATTATCCATAATGAAATAAAAACACCCAAAACACCCCGGCTGGTGAGAAAACCACTGGAGAAACTACCCGGTGAAGGACAGATCAAAAAGAAAGAAGGAGCCGGAAAACATGAAGTGACAGCTCCCCTTCCGGGAACCATCCTAAAAATCAGTGTTTCCCTGGGTGATGTGGTAACCGAAGGACAAAGCATGCTGATTATGGAAGCCATGAAAATGGAAAACCAGGTGCAAACATCCCACAGCGGTAAAGTACTGGCGATTAAAGTAAAAGAAGGTGACACTGTTCAACAGGATGAGGTGCTCATCGAAATTGGTTAAAAATAAAAATTATCGAATGAAACATAAATTGCTACTCTTCCTCATTTTCGCCCTGCTTTTTGCGGTCCCTCATGCGCACGCGGAAAATAGGTCAATGAAAGATAAAATTACCAGCGGAAAATGGGTGAACCGCAGCGACGGTTATGTGCCTGTACCTACTTTTAATCCGGAAGAGGTCATTCCCGGTGAAGAACCCCAAACGGTTAAGCGCTATAAAACCTTCAATTTTGAAGCGGATAACACCTTCACCCTCGACTCTGCCAAACAGCGGTACACAGGACGATACACCCTTTCGGATAACCAGGTGATCCTTGAGTTCAACCCGACAGTGGTTTCCCATCTGCGTAAAAATATGGACCCGAACACGTCGTCAACCGACTACCAGAGTGTTCAGGAAACTGTCCGGCTTCCATCGAGAACGCTCTCCCTGTCGGGCGAAAAAATGCTGAGCGGCGATGGGTTTGAATATAAAAAACACAGCAGTGCCATTTCGGGGGTACTCAATTTTTTTGAGTTCTCCGGCTTTGCCAACTTCTCACTGAAACACCTGCTGATGATGGTAATCGGCCTCATCTTTATCTTCCTGGCTATCCGGTACGATTTTGAGCCGTTGCTGCTCATACCCATCGGGTTTGGTATATTGATCGGGAACATCCCCATGTTTCAGGCGGTGGATTTCAATCTGAAGCTGGGTATTTATGAACCCGGGTCGGTGATGAATATTCTCTACCAGGGGGTGATCCAGGGCTGGTATCCGCCGTTGATCTTTCTGGGACTGGGTGCCATGACTGATTTCTCCTCCCTGATTTCCAATCCGAAGCTGATGTTGCTTGGTGCAGCGGCGCAGATTGGTATTTTCCTGACCTTCCTGGGAGCGATCTGGTTAGGCTTTGCCCCGCCCGAAGCGGGCGCTATAGGAATCATTGGCGGCGCCGACGGGCCTACTGCCATATTTATCTCCTCCAAGCTGGCCAACGGAATCAACATGATGGCCGACGGGCAGATCGTGAAAAACCTGATCGGCCCCATCGCCATCGCTGCCTATTCCTACATGGCACTGGTGCCGGTGATCCAGCCTCCGGTGATCAAACTCCTGACTTCAAAGAAGGAACGAAGAATCAAAATGAAACCGATGCGCGCCGTTTCCAAAACGGAAAAAATCATTTTCCCCATTGCCGGCTTGCTGCTGACCGCCTATATCGCTCCCTCCGCCCTGCCCCTGCTGGGAATGCTCTTCTTTGGCAACCTGCTGAAAGAGTCGGGCGTGACCAAACGTCTGGCCAACACGGCAAGCAATGCCCTGATCGATACCATTACCATCCTGCTCGGTATCACAGTGGGTGCTTCCACCCAGGCCGACGTGTTTCTTACCCCTTCATCCATCAAGATATTCGCTCTGGGCGCTGGCTCCTTTGTGATTGCAACAGCAGGGGGTGTGCTGGGAGCTAAACTGATGAACCTGTTCCTGAAAAAAGGGGAGAAAATCAATCCCATGATCGGTGCTGCTGGTGTTTCGGCAGTTCCCGACAGTGCCCGCGTGGTGCAAATGATGGGATTAAAAGAAGATTCTACCAACCATCTCCTGATGCATGCCATGGCCCCCAATGTGTCCGGGGTGATCGGCTCCGCGGTGGCTGCAGGTATCCTGCTGAGCTTCCTGTTGTAAAATAAACCGGGAGCAAAAAAAACACCCCGCATACCGTTGGCATGCGGGGTGTTTTTTTTTCATCTATTCCTCCGAATGATCCATCTCGTCAATTACCCGGATCTTGTCCTTTAGTGTTTCTATCTTTTCACGGGTTTGATCGATCTTGCGCTTTACATCCCTGATCAAAGCTTCAGCATTTTTCGACTTGGCAAAAAAGCCAATGTTGTTCTCCAGCAATACCAAATCGTTCTCCATCTGCTTCATCCGCGTCATGTACTTGTCGCGCTCCATGCGCATCTTGTTCTGTCCGTGCGATGACTCCGAGAAAGTGGCTATCTTGGTTTTAAACCGGAGCAGGTTGCGCTTGGATTCATCCAGATCCAATTCACCAAATAACTTATTGATGGCATCCCTGTATTTCTTTTGAACCTCATCCTTTTTGCGGAAAGGAACATGCCCGATTTCAGTCCAGCGACGCTGAAAATCCTTGAGTGCTTCCAGGTTTTTATCGGCTTCCTCAAAAGGTTTATAATCCTCAACATCCTGGATGATCTGCTCCTTGAGCTTCAGGTTCTCCTCCTGTTCGCTATCCATATGAGAAAAATGTTCTGATTTTTTCTCAAAAAACGCGTCACAAGCAGCCCGGAAGCGCTTCCAAAGCACATCGGAGTTTTTCCGGGGTACCGGGCCTATTTCCTTCCACTGCTTCTGGATGTTAATCAAATCCTGCGTGGTTTTATGCCAGTCGGTGCTGTCCTTCAAAGACTCTGCCTGCATGCACAGATCGGTTTTCAGCTGCAGATTATTCAGCTGGAGTTCCTTGTTTTTTGAATAAAACACCCGCTTGCCATCAAAAAAATTATCGCAGGCTTCCCGAAAACGTTTATAAATCCGGTTGTTGTCTTTCTGGGGAGCAAACCCAATGGTTCGCCAGATCTGTTGGAGGTTAACCACCTCTTTCGACTTCTCTGCCCACTCCTTGTGAGTTGCCAAATCCGACTGAAGAATCTCCTCCACCTGTTCACAAAGTGCCCGCTT
>JAQVON010000146.1 GCA_028702595.1 Mariniphaga sp.
TGAATTTCATTAACCTTCCGGCAACCGGTTACCGGCCACGCAGCTTTGGTGAAGAAGATTACTCCGGCGGCCCGGCACAGGGACTCTGCATTGTGGAGGTAAAGGGTGAGAAAATGACTGCAACTTACAAATCCGTTACCCTTGAGGAATACATGTATCCCGATAAGCTTCCTGTTTTCGAGGATGAAAAATATCCCCTCTGGTTCCGCAATAAGTGGGAACTTCCGGCAAACAAATCATTTGTGAACGGGAATTTTGTAAATGGTCTGAAAGGGTGGGGAAGAAGATACATCTATCAGGAAGATGAAGCACCGGCCAATATTTGCGAGGTGCGAACCCCGGAATCTGAAGGGTTCCCTGCGTTGTATCTCAAAACCCAAAAAAGGGGATTTCATACCCCTGGACAGGATCGGCTCCCGCAGGATGTTAACCGTGTTTTTCAGGCCATTGAACTTCAGCCGGGGGAGGAACCTGTTCTCCGTTTTGAGTATATGCTGGACGGACAAAATTGTGATTTTTCCGGTTTTAACGGGCTGTATATCTGGGTGGAGGGATTCCGAAGATCCACACGGCTCATCAATCTGCTGTACTTTGCCAATAAAGCCTGGATAAACCTGGGAACCACCTACAGCCGTTCAGCAGGAGCACAACCCCTGTTTTTCAGTCTGGATAACCATGCCGGCCAATGGCATGATGTGCAGCTAAGCATCCGGGCCGACTTTGAAACCAATCCCAAAGGATTCCGCTATTTCAGTCCGGAACCTGACCGCCTGGTGGTTAGTGCCGGCATTTGGAACATTAACGACGGGAGAAAGCAGCCCTTTGCTGCTTACCTGAAAAATTTCAATATCAGTTACCAGACAGGTTCAGCAAGCCGGATCAATGGGAAAGCGATGGAATCTATGCCTGAAGAGCGAAAATGGTGGCGCGGGAAATACATCCCCTCCCGCAATGTGGCAGGTGAGCACCACTACCATGTGGAGGGCTGGAATGAACTGAAATACTGACAAATCACACAAATCTTTTTGTGTTAATTTATGAGTGGTCTTTCATTTTTTCTTTGTATTTTCAACCTGAAAATTAAAACCGGTATCAAGGATGTAAAATGAACTTTCGAATTTTATTGGATAAAACGGACAAAAACTAATTTTATGCGTAACGTTAAAGTACCGTGCAGATGTTTCTTTATAGTCATAATAGTTTTATTATCAGTATTTTTAATTGCCTGCAGTCATCGTCGTGAGAATGTGCGACCCAATGTAATCATCGTTTTAACCGATGACCAGGGGTATGGCGATCTCTCCTGTCACGGCAATCCGTATGTGAAAACTCCCCATCTGGATAAGCTGCACGATGAGAGCATCCGTTTTACCGATTTCCATGTTGCCCCCATGTGCGCACCGACCCGCGGACAGCTGCTGACCGGCGTTGATTGTCTGCGTAATGCCTGCATGGCCACCTGCCTGGGACGTTCGGCTGTCCGGGAAGAATACCCCATGATGGGGGAGTTCTTCGAAGCATCAGGCTATGGCACCGGATTGTTTGGTAAATGGCATGTGGGGTATAACTGGCCAAACCGCCCCATGGACCGTGGATTTCAGGAATCGGTCTACTTTGAAGGCTTCGGGCTGACCGGCATGGGACACCACTGGAACAGTGATTATTACGATCCTTACTACTACCATAACGGTGAATTGAAGCAGGCAAAAGGTTATTGCGACGACTTCTGGTTTGATGAAGCCATGAAGTGGATGCGTGATAAAAGTCAAATGAACAGCCCGTTTTTTTGCTACCTGGCCACCAACCTGCCACATTTTCCCGAATGGATTGATTCAATACAAAGCGTTCCCTATGAATCGTCAGGTGCAGCAGATTTTTATGCCATGATTTCCAACGTCGATAAAAATATGGGCCGGTTGGACCAGTTTTTGAAGGATAACGGATTATTTGAAAATACAATCCTGATCTACCTGACTGATAATGGAACGGTCCACAAAGAAGTGTTCAACGCCGGCATGACCGGGGGAAAATGCACGCGCACCGAAGGAGGGCACCGGGTTCCCTGCTTTGTCAGATGGCCTGATGGAAATCTGGTTGATCCGTGCGATATTGAAACGCCGGCACAGGTTCAGGATATCCTGCCCACGCTCATTGACATCTGCGGATTGAAAAAACCTGCAAATGCCCAATTTGACGGGATCAGCCTTTTGCCCTTGTTACAGGGCAAAACAATCCCCGATCGTATTTTTGCTATTCAGTATTATCAGAATTCGATAGAGAAATATGATGCTGCCATTGTCTGGAACCAGTGGCGGCTGCTTCCGCTGAACGGGGATAAGTTGTACGACATCAGAACCGATCTTGCCCAGAAAACCAACATTGCCAGCCAACATCCGGAAGTAGTTGAAAAAATGAAATCGTTTTACGAAGGCTGGTGGCAGGAGGTTGAACCGCTGATTGATGACTTTGTGCCAACACCGGTCGGATCGCCCCACCAGGAGGAGGTGAAACTGTGCAGCTCCAGTTGGCAAAACGTACGTGCCGACAGCAACGGGTCGGCACGACGACCGGGTAAGGCACATATAAAAGGCGGACCCTGGATTCTGAGGGTCGAGGAATCCGGTAATTACACCATTGAATTTTGCCGGTGGCCACGTGAAGCCAACACAGCGCTGAGCGAAGGCCTTCCCCCGTTTGTGCCGCGTTTCGGTAAACCCGAACCGGAAGGTGTGGCATTGCCCATAGAAAAAATTCATATTGTTACCGGAGGCAGGGATACATGCATTACGGTGACGGGTAGCGAGAGATCCGTTATATGCAAACTTCCTTTTAAACAGGGCAGGACAACCCTGCAGGCCTGGTTCAGCGATAAAAACGACAAACCACTGTGCGGGGCTTTTTATGCCTATATGAGAAAAGAACAATAACAAATATTTTATTCTTATGAGATTCTTGAAAAAATGGATTCCAATTCTGATTATATGCCCGGTTTTGCTGACCGGTTGTTCTTCTCCGGGCGAACAAGATGAAAACCTGCGGCCAAACATTGTTTTTTTGCTTGCAGAGGACATCAGTCCTGCATTTGGTTGTTACGGGGATGAGTATGCCACAACACCCAACGTCGACAAGCTGGCTTCCGGTGGAATGGTTTATGATTTGGCACTGACCACGGCACCTATTTGTGCACCCACGCGTTCTGCCCTGGTCAGCGGATTATATGCCACATCCCTGGGTACGCAGCACCTGCGTTGTGAAATCCCTTTCCCGGAAAAGCTGGAAACGATTCCCGAACTGCTGCGTGAACACGGATATTTTACGTCAAACCGCGACAAGACCGACTATAATTTCGACCCGGAAGGAAGGTGGGAGCACTGGTCGTCGGAGTATTCCCCATGGAAACACCGCGCCCCGGGACAGCCCTTTTACAGTTTTATCAATATCGGCCCGTCACATGAAGGAAGTGTCAATAGCTTAAATAATTATAAAAATTTCACAAAAGACCTTGCGCCAGAGTTGTTTCACGATCCGGCAAAGGTTCCACTGCCGCCCTATTATCCCGATAGCCCTGGCACCAGGGAGATATGGGCTCATTACTATGACATTCTTA
>JAQVON010000147.1 GCA_028702595.1 Mariniphaga sp.
TTCCTTCTTTAGTTCACTTTCAGCTGGTATTCCTTAAAAAAAGAGAGTCAGAAACTAATCTGACTCTCTCATCTTCAATTGAGCGGGAAACGGGGATCGAACCCGCGACCCTCAGCTTGGGAAGCTGTATTTTTTATTCCTAATTATTCATTCAATTTCTTTTAGATTCCGTAAAACCTAACGTTTTTGGATCATCCAGAATATTGAGAAATGAAAGAAATGCATACTTTTGAAAAAAATGTTGCACCTATGTTGCACCCAAGGTAAAAATTATGGCATCAGTAAAAGTAAAACTTAAAACAGATAAAACTCTTAGTGATAACACACACCCAGTTGTAGTTCAAGTAATCCACAACCGTAAAAGAAAAGTATTTTACCTTGGTTATTCAGCAACTGAAAGTCAATGGGATGAAGACAAAAAATTGCCTAATAGTAAACATCCTGAAAGAAAACTTTTATTATCCAAGATTGAAAATGCAGTTTGGGATATTAAATCAATAATTCTTGAATTTGAAAATAAAAAACAGAAATATTCGCTTGAAGATATTGAAAGACTGTATAAAAATAAATCGAATAATGACTCATTCATCATTTACTGTGAACGCCTGATTAAATCACTCAAAGAAACTGGGAAAGTTGGCAATGCATCAGTTTATCAATCCTGTTTAGAATCCATAAAAGATTATACCAAAGATAAAGACATCCACCTTAACGAAATCGATTACAAATTCGTAAAAAAATACCTGGAATATTTGGAGAGCAAGGAAAATATTGTAAATGAAGGAACTTCAAAAGAATATAAGAAAAAGTTGACCGTAAATGGGATATCATTTTATCTCCGAACCCTCAGAGCAATAATTAATAAGGCAATTAAGGAAGGTTTAATAAACGAAACCTCCTACCCCTTTAAAAACATATCAATTAAATCCCAGAAGACCAGGAAGAGGGCTGTAAACAAGGATGTGATTAAAATGGTTGAGGAGCTTGATGTTTCAAAGGAGGAGAACCTGCAGCTGTATAAAGACCTTTTCATGTTTAGCTTTTACAACCGGGGGATGAACTTCGTTGATATGGCATTCCTGAAGGTTAAAAATATTGAATTAGGAAGTAATCCTATTTTAGTATTGTACTTTTTAAAATAGAGTTTTTAGTATCTAAAGAATTAATTTAAAATAAATTACACGAAATTTTTGTGACAAATGAAACACAAATTGAAAGAATTATGGTTCCTTTTTATTTTGCTTCCTATTCAGACTTTTGCACAAATCACTATAAACGGGGCAGTTATTGACGAAGAAGCTCTTCAGCCCATACCATATGTTACCATTTATATAAATGAAACAACAATTGGGACAATTACAAATATTTCAGGTCGGTTTACAATTGAAAAGGTAATGTTACCATGTGAGATTGTGTTTAGTCATATTAGTTATGAAACTGTTGTAATTTCATTTGATCAAAATTCCGAAACAAATATAAATGTTGAATTAAAACCAAAAGTTGTTGAATTAGGTGCGATTGAGGTGACTGATAAAAACCGCCGGGAAGAAAATCTACGTCATTTTAAGGAGCGTTTTCTCGGAACCGACTACTGGGGGAAACATGCCTATTTTGAAAACGACAGTGTTCTGATTTTCAATCAACTAAGTGCAACAGAAAAAGAAAAACAGGATCATCATTCGATCCTGTTGCCGGCCGATAGCAGTTCCACCCTTTTTACGGTGAACACAAAAGGCCCACTGCTGGTTAATTTGCCATTGCTGGGATATAAACTACACATTAACCTGATTCATTATACAGAAGTACAAACCGGTAATGACAAAGATTACAGGTTTCATTCCCTTGGCTACTTCTACTTTCAACCAGAGGAAGATGCTTCGAAAAGAAAAACCAACAGATTCAAAAAACAGCGTCTTAAAGCTTATTATCACTCCGACCGTCATTTTTGCCGGTCACTATTTGCGGATCGGCTTAAAGAGAACGGTTATATTGTATTTTCCAGTGTTTTAAATCCAGCAACTAAATGGTATGATTTCAAAGAGCTGGAGTTCGATAAACATAGAATCCACTCAACTGATGAGGTGAAAGTTGTCGGACTGAAAAATAAAAGCTTTTTTATCCGATATTATGAACGTAAAACCTATCCTGCTAATTTAAATGAGATAAAAAATGGTCAAACGTTGTCTTCCGAATTATCAAAAATCTACTTTCTAAAAGATACCTGTACCATCCGGTCCGACGGCTCACGGCCAGATAACTCCATCATGTTCGGTTCGAAAATTGGTGATAAACGTGTTGGGGCGATGTTACCCAACGATTATGAGCCGGAAAAAGAGGAATAAGAAACACGATATGTAAAACCCTGTAAATAGGTCTCCGATGAAACGAATCTTCCTGACCGTCACATTAACCCTGCTAATCTCCCCGTGTACCTTTTGCCAGGTAATACCGGACATTGCTATTCAGGATGACGACATCCTGTTCGAAAAGCTTTATCTCCACATCGACAGGGAACTCTATTCTCCCGGCGACGATATCTGGTTTAAATCGTACCTGGTTAACGGAACAGATAACCGCCTGATGCCCGGATTCAGAAATATATACGTGCAGTTGATCGCAAATGATGGTCGTGTTATCGACCAGCGACTGTTGCTCTCTGTCAATGGTGTTTCAAACAACGACTTTCATCTTCCCGACACGCTGCGCAAAGGGCAGTACGTAATCCGGGGGTACACCCGGTATTTGCAGAATTTTGGAGAAGAAAGCCTGTTCTATCAGAGAATTGCAGTGTCAGAAGCAACCGATCTGCCAGAATCTGAAAACAAACCGGAAGAACAAAATACAATAGATGTCGCATTTCTGCCCGAAGGAGGCAGCCCGGTGATGAATGCCACCAATCATATTGCATTTAAAGCAATAAACGGAAAAGGTCAGGGAATTCCGGTGAAGGGAAAAATAGTGGATGAAACCGGGCTGGAAATCGCAACCTTCGAAAGCAGGTACAAAGGCATGGGAACATTTGTCATGATGCCCCGGGAAGGAAAGAAATACAGAGCCGTAATTGATGGTTATCCCGATTTCATCTTTCAATTTAAAGAGGCAAAGACGGACGGTATTGCCCTGCACTACCGGCAGGATGCGAACAATATGCAGTTCATTCTCAGCCGCAATATCAAATCGGTTGACGCAAAAAATCTTACGTTGGCAGTGTCACATCGGGGTGAGGAACTATTTCGGGAGGAGGTGGAAATGACCGGATTTCAATATCCGGTAGAGATCTACAAAGGTTTTTTTCCGATGGGGATATCGAAAATAACGCTGTTCGATGCGCAACATAACGTACAGGCAGAACGGCTTGTATTTGTCCGGAACTCAGATGAAAAAACGCTCAGGATAACTTCAGACAAAACAAACTACCATTCAGGGGAAAAAGTTGAATTGAATATCAAATCGCTGCTCATCCCGGAAGGGGACACTCTTCAGGGCGGTCTTTCAGTTGCGGTGGTAAACGAAGATTATTTCAGCGGAGAGGGCCGGAACCAGACTATTGAA